>CAMCYC010000071.1 GCA_945883795.1 Sulfurimonas crateris
TGGTAAAAGAGTGAGCGAATATAATGAGGGTAACTTTGAAGGGCTTTATGAAGTGAGTGAAAAAGATAAAAAAAGTGGGTATATCTATATTTTAGAATCTTTGAGTACGGACGAAAAAATAGCATCTATAAAAAACCTCTACAAAATAGGATACTCTACAATTGCAGTCAAAGAGAGAATCAAAAATGCTCCTCACGAACCAACTTATCTCATGGCTCCTGTAAAGATTATAAGTGTTTACGAAACCTATAATATGAACACACAAAAATTTGAAAAACTGATTCATAAGTTTTTTAGTAAAGTTTGTCTTAATGTAGATATTTATGGCGATGATGGAAAAAGATATACTCCAAGAGAATGGTTTATAGCTCCGCTAAAAGTTATTGAGCAAACTATTGAACTTATTATCACAGGCGAAATTGTAAATTATAAATATGATGAAGAAAATGAGAAATTACGATTAGATTCATTGTGATATTTTTTTATGCGTTTATCTCCCCAATTTTTTGGAGAGATAAATAAAGAAATTAGTGTCTTGCTTTTATTTTATTAGTATTGATTGTTTTGATTAAGGCGGTAATATTTGCAATTTTTTCATCCTCTTTTGCGATTGCATTTACTGCATTGAGGTTAAATTTATCAAGTTTTTTCTCAAGATAACTGGTTGTGATATGTCCATTCATAAAATCTGCATCTTTTACAATTTCTCTATGGAGTGGGATATTTGTCGGAAAACCCTCTAAATAAAATTCATCTAAAGCTCGTTTTGCTTTTTTGACAGCACCTTCCCAATCAATTGCCCAAACAATCAGTTTGCCTATCATCGAATCATAATTTGCAGGAACTGTATAGCCTGTATAAGCTGCAGAATCTATTCTTACACCAGGCCCACCAGGAGTCATGTAGGTTGTAATTTTACCAACGGAAGGCATAAAATTGTTTTGAGGATTTTCAGCATTGATACGAAACTCAATAGCAAATCCACGAAGTTTAATATTTTCTTGAGTAAATTTAAGCGTATCACCCTCTGCAATTTCTATCATCCTTTGGATAATATCAATGCCCGAAATTATTTCTGTTACGGGGTGTTCTACTTGTACCCTTGTATTCATCTCAATAAAATAAAAATTATCTTCAGCATCAACTAAAAATTCAATTGTTCCTACACTTTCATATCCTAGTTTTTCCATGGCTTGTGTTGATATATCGTAGAGTTTTTGTCTTGTTTGCTCGTTTAATCTAGGCGAAGGTGCAATCTCAATCACTTTTTGGTGTCGTCTTTGGATTGAGCAATCTCTATCTCCTAAATGGCGAACATTTCCATATTTATCCGCAATAATTTGTACCTCAATATGGCGAGGATTTTCCACATATTTTTCTATAAAAACTTCTCCTCGACCAAAATATTTTTTGGATTCATTCGTAGCAGAGTCAAACATCTCATCAAAAAGTTTTTCAGTTTTTACAATTCTCATGCCACGACCACCACCACCAAAAGCAGCTTTGATAATAACAGGAAATCCAATTTCTGAGGCAATCTTTGCACCCTCTTGTTTATTGACGATTGGTGTATCAGTTCCCTCTAAAACAGGTACGCCAATTGCTTTCATAGCAACTTTTGAAGCCATTTTATCCCCAAAAAGCGAGATATGTTCAGGTCGTGGACCAATAAAAATAATCCCTTTATCTTCACACGCTTGTGCAAATTCTGCACTTTCAGATAAAAATCCATATCCAGGATGGATAGCATCACAATTTGCTTTGAGTGCTAGATTGATAATGCGTTCATAATCAAGATATGCTTTGAGTGGGTCACCTAAGAGTGGGTAGCATTCATCGGCTTTTCTAACCCAAATACCCTCAACATCTACTTCAGAAAAGATAGCAACACTTTTCATTCCCAACTCTTTACATGCTCGAATAATTCTGAGAGCAATTTCCCCTCTATTTGCAATTAAAACTTTTGAAATTTTTTTCATGATTTGTGTTTCCTTAGTTTGGATTAAATTGCGAAATTATAGATTTTTTAGAAAATTAATTCTTCACTTTCTTTGTTAATAAAATTATCTGATATTGCTAATAAAATCACTTTTTTTTGCTAATTTTTAGATAAAATAAGTGCATGAAAAAAGAAACACTGCAAAAACGGTTACAAATTGCTAATGATATTATGTATTATATCTACACACACATTGATACAAATATAGATATTGATGAATTAAGTATAAATTTAAATGTAAGTAAATTTCATATGCACAGAATTTTTAAAGAGGTATTTTTAAGAAATATTTATGAAAGCATAAAATCTATTCGACTTCAAAAAGCTTCAAACCTTCTTTTAACAAACAAATATTCAACGATTACGGAGATAGCAAATATGTGTGGTTATAGTTCTCAAACATCTTTTATTCGTGTGTTTAAAGAGCGTTTTAACATGACACCAAAAGATTGGAAAAAGGGCGGATATAAAAAATACTCTCAAAAAATTCTGGAGCAATCTCCAAAAGCGATGCAATCAACTGCAGCGTTTGAACACATAGAGCCAACTATTGTAAAAATGCCAATATTTAAAGCGTATTACATTAGACACCATGGATACAATACAACGATAAAACAAACATGGCAAAAATTGCAAACTTGGATATTTCATAATGAGATAAGTAATTTTAAACAGATAGCACTTTTTCATGATAATCCCGCTATAACGCCATTAGATGAGTGCGAATATGTGGCATGTGTAGTAAGTGATGAAAAAGATATTAAGAGTGATAGACTTCCAAAATTTAGTATTTCTGATGGAGTTTATGCAAGATTTGATTTATATGGAATGCATGGAGATTTACTCAAATTGATTCATTGGGTATATCATGAATGGCTTCCAAAAAGTGAATATGAAACGACAACAAAACCATCTTATGCAATTTATAAAAAAAATAGCTATTTATCTGAAGATAATGAATTGGATGTGAGCTTTTATTTATCAATCAGATTTTAATAAAGTTATAATTTTAAAAAAGGAGCTCCATGATATTTGAAATGAGGAATAGTCATGTTTGAAATGATTTTTCTCGGTATTGTTGTTGGAATGGTGTCAGGTTTTTTTGGGATTGGTGGCGGAACTATTTTGGTTCCACTTTTACTTTTTTTTGGATTTGAAACAAAAATTGCTATAGGTATTTCAGTAGTGCAAATGGTTTTTAGTTCTATTTATGGTAGTTATCTGAATAATAAAAAAGGGACACTTGATGTTTTGATGGTGACAACTATTGGCATTGGTGGTTTTATAGGGGCTCTTTTGAGTGGTTTTATCGCTTCAAAAGTGAGTAGTAGCACATTAGAAATTATCTTTTTATTCTTTGCCACTTTTGCACTTTTACGGGTTTTTATTATCACAAAAGAGCATCAAGCGCAAAAAGAAGTAAGTAAAATTGTATTGTTCTTTATAGGTATAGTTTTAGGTGCAATTAGCATGACGATTGGTGTGGGTGGAAGTTTGATTTTGGTGCCTATTTTAGTTGGATTTTTACATGTACCACTTAAACAAGCAACTTCTGCTGGTTTATTTTTTGTTGTATTTTCTTCTATTTCTGGACTTATTTCACACACACTCAACGAACATGTAGACTTTCAAAGTGGGATAATGATTGGTTTAGTATCTCTTGTCGGTGTTTATATTGGAATCCATCTTAAGCATAAAATAGAGGTAACTTTACAACGAAAATTACTTGCAGGATTCTATTTTTTAGTGGTTGCATATTTAGCTCAAAGAGTATTTCTTTAATATAATTATTTTTTTATATTTCCTTCTATCCAAAATTCATTATGTGTTTCCTGAAAAGCCCTATTTTAAGGAACTTTTTATGAAATACATAATGAAATCTGTGCAAATACTTCCTTTCATCAGTAACTTCTCATTATTTACTTTTTTTTACTACTTTTTGGATATTTTAAAAAATAGAAGTACCTATTTTTAGGGATTTTTTCTTTTAAAATCATCTATTTTTAATCAAATTTGGGTGAATAATGAGAAGTTACATATAAAGTTCTTTTTTTAATTGCTGGTATTATTCCTAAATAATCTACTTTTTTATTCTATATTTGATTTTTATAAAGTAGATAATATTTTTTATTATTGCAAAAAAAGTTTTTATAAGTTTTTTTAGTTAAAAAAATAAATGATTTTAATTTTAGAAATGATGTGATGAAAGGAAGTAAATAGTGTCAACTTAGCTACTTTTGCTTAGATGTACGCAAACATACCAATCTCCTAAAAACAATAACCATTCCACTTACACTAATTTCAAGTCAAGTTTCTATACTAAACGCATATGCGTTTAGTATAGAAACTTGACTTGAAATTAGTGTAAGTGGAATGGTTATTGTTTTTAGGAGATTGGTATGTTTGCGTACATCTAAGCAAAAGTAGCTAAGTTGACACTATTTACTTCCTTTCATCACATCATTTCTAAAATTAAAATCATTTATTTTTTTAACTAAAAAAACTTATAAAAACTTTTTTTGCAATAATAAAAAATATTATCTACTTTATAAAAATCAAATATAGAATAAAAAAGTAGATTATTTAGGAATAATACCAGCAATTAAAAAAAGAACTTTATATGTAACTTCTCATTATTCACCCAAATTTGATTAAAAATAGATGATTTTAAAAGAAAAAATCCCTAAAAATAGGTACTTCTATTTTTTAAAATATCCAAAAAGTAGTAAAAAAAAGTAAATAATGAGAAGTTACTGATGAAAGGAAGTATTTGCACAGATTTCATTATGTATTTCATAAAAAGTTCCTTAAAATAGGGCTTTTCAGGAAACACATAATGAATTTTGGATAGAAGGAAATATAAAAAAATAATTATA
Organism: Sulfurimonas crateris; assembly: GCA_945883795.1. GTDB lineage: Bacteria > Campylobacterota > Campylobacteria > Campylobacterales > Sulfurimonadaceae > Sulfurimonas > Sulfurimonas crateris_A. Next base: position 4,876 of record CAMCYC010000071.1, read on the forward strand.
TTAAAGAAATACTCTTTGAGCTAAATATGCAACCACTAAAAAATAGAATCCTGCAAGTAATTTTCGTTGTAAAGTTACCTCTATTTTATGCTTAAGATGGATTCCAATATAAACACCGACAAGAGATACTAAACCAATCATTATCCCACTTTGAAAGTCTACATGTTCGTTGAGTGTGTGTGAAATAAGTCCAGAAATAGAAGAAAATACAACAAAAAATAAACCAGCAGAAGTTGCTTGTTTAAGTGGTACATGTAAAAATCCAACTAAAATAGGCACCAAAATCAAACTTCCACCCACACCAATCGTCATGCTAATTGCACCTAAAACTATACCTATAAAGAACAATACAATTTTACTTACTTCTTTTTGCGCTTGATGCTCTTTTGTGATAATAAAAACCCGTAAAAGTGCAAAAGTGGCAAAGAATAAAAAGATAATTTCTAATGTGCTACTACTCACTTTTGAAGCGATAAAACCACTCAAAAGAGCCCCTATAAAACCACCAATGCCAATAGTTGTCACCATCAAAACATCAAGTGTCCCTTTTTTATTATTCAGATAACTACCATAAATAGAACTAAAAACCATTTGCACTACTGAAATACCTATAGCAATTTTTGTTTCAAATCCAAAAAAAAGTAAAAGTGGAACCAAAATAGTTCCGCCACCAATCCCAAAAAAACCTGACACCATTCCAACAACAATACCGAGAAAAATCATTTCAAACATGACTATTCCTCATTTCAAATATCATGGAGCTCCTTTTTTAAAATTATAACTTTATTAAAATCTGATTGATAAATAAAAGCTCACATCCAATTCATTATCTTCAGATAAATAGCTATTTTTTTTATAAATTGCATAAGATGGTTTTGTTGTCGTTTCATATTCACTTTTTGGAAGCCATTCATGATATACCCAATGAATCAATTTGAGTAAATCTCCATGCATTCCATATAAATCAAATCTTGCATAAACTCCATCAGAAATACTAAATTTTGGAAGTCTATCACTCTTAATATCTTTTTCATCACTTACTACACATGCCACATATTCGCACTCATCTAATGGCGTTATAGCGGGATTATCATGAAAAAGTGCTATCTGTTTAAAATTACTTATCTCATTATGAAATATCCAAGTTTGCAATTTTTGCCATGTTTGTTTTATCGTTGTATTGTATCCATGGTGTCTAATGTAATACGCTTTAAATATTGGCATTTTTACAATAGTTGGCTCTATGTGTTCAAACGCTGCAGTTGATTGCATCGCTTTTGGAGATTGCTCCAGAATTTTTTGAGAGTATTTTTTATATCCGCCCTTTTTCCAATCTTTTGGTGTCATGTTAAAACGCTCTTTAAACACACGAATAAAAGATGTTTGAGAACTATAACCACACATATTTGCTATCTCCGTAATCGTTGAATATTTGTTTGTTAAAAGAAGGTTTGAAGCTTTTTGAAGTCGAATAGATTTTATGCTTTCATAAATATTTCTTAAAAATACCTCTTTAAAAATTCTGTGCATATGAAATTTACTTACATTTAAATTTATACTTAATTCATCAATATCTATATTTGTATCAATGTGTGTGTAGATATAATACATAATATCATTAGCAATTTGTAACCGTTTTTGCAGTGTTTCTTTTTTCATGCACTTATTTTATCTAAAAATTAGCAAAAAAAAGTGATTTTATTAGCAATATCAGATAATTTTATTAACAAAGAAAGTGAAGAATTAATTTTCTAAAAAATCTATAATTTCGCAATTTAATCCAAACTAAGGAAACACAAATCATGAAAAAAATTTCAAAAGTTTTAATTGCAAATAGAGGGGAAATTGCTCTCAGAATTATTCGAGCATGTAAAGAGTTGGGAATGAAAAGTGTTGCTATCTTTTCTGAAGTAGATGTTGAGGGTATTTGGGTTAGAAAAGCCGATGAATGCTACCCACTCTTAGGTGACCCACTCAAAGCATATCTTGATTATGAACGCATTATCAATCTAGCACTCAAAGCAAATTGTGATGCTATCCATCCTGGATATGGATTTTTATCTGAAAGTGCAGAATTTGCACAAGCGTGTGAAGATAAAGGGATTATTTTTATTGGTCCACGACCTGAACATATCTCGCTTTTTGGGGATAAAATGGCTTCAAAAGTTGCTATGAAAGCAATTGGCGTACCTGTTTTAGAGGGAACTGATACACCAATCGTCAATAAACAAGAGGGTGCAAAGATTGCCTCAGAAATTGGATTTCCTGTTATTATCAAAGCTGCTTTTGGTGGTGGTGGTCGTGGCATGAGAATTGTAAAAACTGAAAAACTTTTTGATGAGATGTTTGACTCTGCTACGAATGAATCCAAAAAATATTTTGGTCGAGGAGAAGTTTTTATAGAAAAATATGTGGAAAATCCTCGCCATATTGAGGTACAAATTATTGCGGATAAATATGGAAATGTTCGCCATTTAGGAGATAGAGATTGCTCAATCCAAAGACGACACCAAAAAGTGATTGAGATTGCACCTTCGCCTAGATTAAACGAGCAAACAAGACAAAAACTCTACGATATATCAACACAAGCCATGGAAAAACTAGGATATGAAAGTGTAGGAACAATTGAATTTTTAGTTGATGCTGAAGATAATTTTTATTTTATTGAGATGAATACAAGGGTACAAGTAGAACACCCCGTAACAGAAATAATTTCGGGCATTGATATTATCCAAAGGATGATAGAAATTGCAGAGGGTGATACGCTTAAATTTACTCAAGAAAATATTAAACTTCGTGGATTTGCTATTGAGTTTCGTATCAATGCTGAAAATCCTCAAAACAATTTTATGCCTTCCGTTGGTAAAATTACAACCTACATGACTCCTGGTGGGCCTGGTGTAAGAATAGATTCTGCAGCTTATACAGGCTATACAGTTCCTGCAAATTATGATTCGATGATAGGCAAACTGATTGTTTGGGCAATTGATTGGGAAGGTGCTGTCAAAAAAGCAAAACGAGCTTTAGATGAATTTTATTTAGAGGGTTTTCCGACAAATATCCCACTCCATAGAGAAATTGTAAAAGATGCAGATTTTATGAATGGACATATCACAACCAGTTATCTTGAGAAAAAACTTGATAAATTTAACCTCAATGCAGTAAATGCAATCGCAAAAGAGGATGAAAAAATTGCAAATATTACCGCCTTAATCAAAACAATCAATACTAATAAAATAAAAGCAAGACACTAATTTCTTTATTTATCTCTCCAAAAAATTGGGGAGATAAACGCATAAAAAAATATCACAATGAATCTAATCGTAATTTCTCATTTTCTTCATCATATTTATAATTTACAATTTCGCCTGTGATAATAAGTTCAATAGTTTGCTCAATAACTTTTAGCGGAGCTATAAACCATTCTCTTGGAGTATATCTTTTTCCATCATCGCCATAAATATCTACATTAAGACAAACTTTACTAAAAAACTTATGAATCAGTTTTTCAAATTTTTGTGTGTTCATATTATAGGTTTCGTAAACACTTATAATCTTTACAGGAGCCATGAGATAAGTTGGTTCGTGAGGAGCATTTTTGATTCTCTCTTTGACTGCAATTGTAGAGTATCCTATTTTGTAGAGGTTTTTTATAGATGCTATTTTTTCGTCCGTACTCAAAGATTCTAAAATATAGATATACCCACTTTTTTTATCTTTTTCACTCACTTCATAAAGCCCTTCAAAGTTACCCTCATTATATTCGCTCACTCTTTTACCA
>CAMCYC010000072.1 GCA_945883795.1 Sulfurimonas crateris
CAACTTCCAAGATTATCTATGCAGATATGGTTACCATTGTTGCAGTGTTCACTAAGCGACTTAGACAAGCATATTCAAGTAATTACAAATGAAAATCCATGCCTTGAAGTTAAATCAGGTTTTGAGATTTCAGAAGGTTCATCTGAGCGTTCTCATCATGCATATCTTGAATCGCAAAACCGTGTTTCAAATACTTCTAGTGATGAGATAGAGTGGATGAGCGTATCTACGCAGTCATTGTACGAAAAACTAGATTTTCAAATTTCTGCACCACTTTTCCCAACACCTATTTCACAAAAGATAGCCCGTCAGATTATATTTTACATTAATGATGAGGGATATTTTGAAGGTGATATTGCAGAGATTGCAAAGCAGATGGACACAGACCCGCATAAAGTGGAACAAGTACGCCAGCGTTTTGCTCATTTAGAACCATCAGGTGTTGGTGCAGTTGATTACAAAGAGTCATTTTTATTTCAACTTAATGATTATGACCTTGATGATGAACTTAGTATTTTAATGAGTACGCTTATTATTAATTTTGAGAACATTGAAAAGTTCTTGCACCATCCTCGACTTCATGATGCCAAAAATATTTTAAAACATCTTAAAAATCCTCCTGCTGTAGCTTACATGGAAGAGGAGATGCAAATATTACCTGATATGTTTATCGAATTTAAAAACAATGAATTTACGATAAAAATTAACCATGAATTTTATCCAGACCTTATTGTCAATCAAATTGATAAGTATGATAATTTTGCAAAACAAAAGTTCAAAGAAGCAAGAGAACTTGTAAAACTGCTCGATTTGCGTAAAGCGACACTTTACAATATTGGGCTAGTTTTAATCGAAAAGCAATACACATTTTTTATGGGAGGAGAGCTTAAATCACTTCGCCTACAAGATGTTGCAGATGAATTAGGATTTAACGAATCGACAATCTCACGCGCTATTAGTGACAAGTATCTTGAATGTGAATTTGGCGTATTTTCTTTTAAGCATTTTTTCTCAAATTCTATTGGCAATGTTTCAACTTCTGAAATTAAACATTTCTTGGAAAGATTGGTACAAAGTGAAGATAAAAATCAACCTTTTAGCGATAAATATTTACATGAAAAAATTGAAGAGAGATTTGGTATTCAGATGGTGAGACGCTCAATTGCAAAGTATCGTCAGGAACTTGATATTCCATCGTTTAAAGAGAGGACATTTCTTTATAAACTTTCACTTGTATAAGAATCCCTCACTTTTAGTTTCCATTTTAATCCAATAAAAATACTATTAAATCCCTATTTATAGGGATTATAAGACTAAAGTTATACATAAAAAAACCATAAGAAAAGAAGCAAATAAAAGCTGTTAGTAAGTTAGAGGTAGTTTACATTTTTAAGCATTAAACGAAAAGTTGTACCGCTTCCTTCGATAGAATCAAATGAAATTTTTATATTCATGTCGTCACACATCTTTTTTGCTAATCCTAAACCTAATCCTGTTCCGTTATCTGTACTTTTTGCTTGCATAAATGGTTCAAATATTATTTTATATTTTTCCATTGGTATCCCTTTGCCAGTGTCTTCTATCTCTATAATGATAGAATCATCTTTTGTAAAACTTTTTATTTTTACATAACCTTTTTGTGTAAATTTCATTGCATTTGAGAGAAGATTTAAAAGCACTTGTAAGAATTTTCTTTCATCAACTAAACTCATAAGTGGTTTATCATGAAGTGCTAAATAGAATTCTACATGCGTTCCATTAAGTAATGAAAAAGTATTATTATAAGCAATTTTAATTATATTATTAATATTATGTTCTTCAATATTGTAAGTCATTTTTCCAACTTCTGCTTTCGTAAATTCTAATAAATCATTGATAAGTTGTAGAAGATATCTTGAGTTTTGTATCACTCTTGAGAGATACATACGAGTATCAATTTGCAACTCTTTATCTTCTAACATTTCATCAAAATCTTCTATTATTTGGTCTGTAAAATTTATAATTGAATTTAATGGCGTTCTTAGTTCATGTGAAATTCCACTAATAAAATTTGATTTTGCTTGAGCTGCTTGTTGAGCTTTCTCTTTTGCATCTCTTAATTCTATATTGAGCAACTCTAAATTTGTGATATGTTCACTTAATAAAAGATTTGTTTTTTGCAATTCTTCTGTTTTCTTTTCTATTTGCAACTCTAAAGTATTATTAAGTATTCGTAAATCATCTTCCATGTGTTTAAAAACTGTTATATCTCTAGCTACTACAACAATCCCTGCAATTTGACCATTCTTATCGTAAAAAGGACTTTTTTTTACTTGAAGAATAACAGTTTCGCCATTTTTGTTTTGTAATTCTTCTTCAAGAAAGTTTGTTTTATTGCCTGCTATTGTGACCCTATCTGTAATATTATGTTGTCTAGCTATTTCCTGAGGATAAAAATCTTCATCTGTTGTGCCAATAATTTCATCTGCACTTTTTGAACGCCATTTTTCATAAGCACTATTGCATCCTAAATAGACAAGATTTACATCTTTATAAAATATCAAATCATCTGCTGCATTGATGATATTTTTTAATAATTCTTCGTTATTTTTATATTTATGTAATATGCTTGTAAGGAGTTTTGCATTTTTATTAAAAGCGTTACATATCATATCAATCTCGTAACCCATCGTTTTACAAATTTTGAGTTCAAAATCGGAAGCATAATCAAATTGATTTACAGCTGAAGCAACTTTGCTTAATGGAATAGAGATAAGATATGTAAATGACAATCCACCTATAAGTAATAATAAAAAGAGAAAAACCACACCACCTATGATAATTCTATTATAAATTCCATGAAGATAATTTAAAAATTTTTCTTTTGAAAAATCTACAATAATATTGAAATGAAGCTCTTTTATGGGGATAAATAAAATATATCTCTCTTCATTGTTAAAACCATATTTAGCTAAAATTTGATTATTTTTTTGAGCATATTGTATTGCAGAAATTTTCTCTTTTAGCAATAAAGATTTGGTAAGAGATTGATGTAATAACTTTGAATTATTTGATGAACCTTGAATAATATTTGAATCATCCAAAATAAGAATATCTGCACTATTATGTTTAAAATCTTCAAGTGCAAGTTTGTAAATGTCATGCATGTCCATAGCACAACCAGCAAGTCCAACTCTTTGGCTTTCATTATCAACTGCAATATCTGCCCAAATGTGTAAACTTCCTGTAATATCACTATCAGCATTAAGAAGATATTTTTGATTGCTTTGTAATGTTTTTAAAAACCATTGACTCTCTTTATCTTTTGGATTCACAACTTTTACAAAACCTGTTTCATTAAAATAATTTTTGCTACTTGTTTGAGCCACATAAATATGTTCTAAGGAATATAATTCTTTAAATTCTTTAAGTATTTGTTTTATCTCACTAGAAATCTTCCCTTGCGAAGCATCTTCACTTGTAAGAAATTTTTTGATATGTGGAGAGGTTGCAATAGCAATTCCATTTTTTTTAATAGAAGTGAGAACATTTTCCATTTTTAAATTATAAATCGTTTCAAGATGATGTACTTGTAATTCCATAAAAACATCTTCAACAACCTGTTTGAGATAAGTTTGGGTTACAAATAAAGTAACTGCCACAACAAATATTGTACTTATAACCAACGGTACCATCATTTTAACTACAATTGAAGACATTTTCATAGCTTATTCCTTAAACTTTTGAAGTATTAATCTAAAAATAGTTCCACGCCCTTGAGTGGAACTAAAAGTTATTTTTATATCCATGTCATCACACATTTTTTTTGCAAGACCAAGCCCAAGCCCTGTACCGTTATCTGTACTTTGAACTTGCATAAATGGTTCAAATATCAGTTTTTGTTTTTCCGAAGGGATACCTTTACCTGTATCTTCTATCTCAATTATGATGAAATTATCTTCTGTAAAACTTCTAAGTTCAACAAATCCTTCATGAGTAAATTTGATAGCATTCGAGAGTAAATTAAGAATTATTTGTAAAAATCTTCTCGAATCTACAGTGGCTATAAGCTCTTGTGAAGCAATATTTAAATTAAATTGAATATTCGTTCCGTTTAAAAGTGAATTTGTATTGTTATATGCAGTTTTTAAAATAGTGTTAATATCATTTTGCTCCATGCTATAATTAATTTTTCCTGCTTCTGCTTTTGTAAATTCTAAAAGGTCATTAATCAGTTGCAAAAGATGTCTTGAATTTATCATTACTCTTTGTAAAAAATTGCGTGTATCTGCTTGTAACTCTTTATCTTCTAGCATGTCATCAAAATCTTCTATTGTTTGGTCTGTAAAATTAATAATCGAATTTAATGGCGTTCTGAGTTCATGAGAGATACTACTAATAAAATTTGACCTTGCTTGTGCTGCTTGTTGTGCTTCCTCTTTTGCTTTTATGAGTTTTGTATTGAGACATTCCAAGCTTTTGATATGTTCTGCAAGTAAACTATTTGTTGTTTGCAACTCATAAGTTTTTTCTTTAACTCTTGTTTCTAATGTGGTATTTAAATTTGTCAATTGGTATTTTTTTATAATGAGTTCTTTATTCATCTCTTTAGCTTTATTTTCGGCATATTTTTCATTATTGATAAGTTGTAAAATAATATACATGAGAAAAATATTAAAGATAAAAGTAAAAAAAAGTATTAATTGTGCTTTACTATAATCTAAACTTTCTTCAAATTTTGGAGTTGATTTAACAACAACACTCCAATCTCTTCCTCCAATTCTTATTCCAATAATGTTTTGAAAAAGTGAATTTCCATTATTTTTATAACTGTCATACATTAAATTTTGTTGTGAGATAATTCCATTATCATAAAGCTCAATATCAAAATTTTTATTTTCATTTTTTGTTAATTCTTGCATTAAATTCGTAACTCGAAAAAGAGAATATACCCAACCTAAAATGTGCTTTTGTCTTTGTTGTACAGTTGTATTATTAGTATCTCTTTGAAAAATGGGTAAGTACATTAAAAATCCAGCTTGAATATCATTTTCATCTTCTTGTATAAGAGTCACTTTTGGAGAGTTGATTACCATGGATGTATCTCTGGCTCTTTCCATAGCAATTTTTCTATTAGGATTTGAAAACATATCATAACCAAAGGCTTTTTGATTTCGAAAATCAAATGGTTCCAAATAAAGAATAGCAGTGTAAAAATCACGAGGCGTTGAGGGCGTGATATTAAAAGAAAAAAAACCCTCATTGCGTATTTTTTGAATAAATTCATCTTTACTATTTTTTGGAACAATCACGGAGTAACCAACGCCTTGAATACCTGGAAATATTTTATCAAGCATTAAGCTATCAACATAGGCTTTAAAATCTTTTCTATTCACAAAATTTGAAGCACTAAATAAACCTCTTGTCCCATGCAAAACTTGTTCATACGCCAACATTCTTTGTTCTATTAGTGTTTTAAATTCAGATGAATGGAGTGTAAAATTTGCCTGAAATTCATTATAGATATTATTTTTTACACTTGTGTAATATTGATAACTTGTCAGAAAAAGTACAATTATTAAAATAAAAAGAATTGTTTTAAAAAGTTTACTGTGCATGTTTATCACATCTTAATCTAAAATTTCGTGTTGTGGTTGCCCAAGATAATATCCTTGAGAAAAATCAACATTCAATTTTTTGACGATTTCTTGAATAGCTTCTGAGTGCACAAACTCTGCAACAGTTAAAATATTTAAATTATTTGCAAATTCAATAATTGTTTTAACAATAATTTGAGCATTTTTATCATGGTCTAAATCCCGAATCAAAGAACCATCTATTTTGATAATATCAACTTTTAATTTTAATAAATGGATAAAATTTGAATATCCAGAACCAAAATCATCAATCGCAATTTTACATCCATAAGTTTTTACCTTTTCAATAAAAGCATAAACATCATCGTAATTTTCAATCCCTTCAGACTCCAAAAGCTCAAAAATAACTCGATTTCTACCACTATAATTTTCAAGTTTATCATAAATATATTCTGTTATGTCGCTATCAATCATATCTTTTGCGGAGAGATTTATAGAAAATTCATAAGCTGTATTCTCAAGTTTTTTAAATGCTTTTTCAATCATAGTTTTTGTAATAGACGCATAATTTCTTGATTTTTGAGAAATTTCTAAAAACTTTATAGGTAAATGAATAGTTCCATCTCTATCTATAATACGAACTAAACACTCATATTTTTCAATTTTATTTGTTTTATTATTGATAATTGGCTGAAAAAAAGGGTAAATATTATCATGGTGGATAGCATCTTTAATTTTGTTTATCCAATATATATTTTGTTCATAAGAAAGATGTTCATGGAAAGTTTCATGATAAATGAGCATACTTTTATTTCTTTTTTTTGCCATTTTTAGAGCTTTTTCAGCACTTATCAAAAGTTCTGATTGAAACATTGAACCCCCAATAGTAAGTCTGATATGAATCTCATGTATCTGACAATGAACATAAGATAAGCGAGTATCTTCAATTAAATTATTAATCAGGTCGGAAAGATAATTAATGCCCTTACATTTTTTTATCAAAATAGCAAAAACATCACCTGCAACTCTATAATGCGTATAATTATCACCCTCTAACGCATATTTAAGTTTTGAAGCAAATATTTTTAAGCATACATCACCAATTTCATGACCATAAAAATAAACTATATCTTTAAAACTATCTATATCAATCAATATTAATGATGAAAATTCATTTACATTTTTAATATCTTTTATAAGTTGACTTCTATTTGGAAGCATGGTTAAGGCATCGGTATAATAATAATGGACTAGCTCTTCACTTTGTCTATGTAAAACATTATCTAAACTATCTTTTTTTTCAATAATTTGTAACTTATTTCGATAGAGTGTAATGAGAGTTTCTATCTCTTCTATCAAATGAACTCTATCAAAAGGTTTGGAAAATAAACCATCTGCTCCAGCTTCTAAAGCAATAATTTTTTCATCCATAGAACCTAAAGCAGTCACAATAAGCACAGGTATTTTATTTGTTTCTTCATTTGCTTTGATATGTTTGAGTGCTTCATAACCACTCATTTTTGGCATTATAACATCCATAATAACTAAATCTGGTTTTTGTCGTGCTATCACTCGTAAGCCATCTTCCGCATTTTGAGCTTCTAATAAAATATAATTCTTTTTTCGTAAAGCTGCTCGTATTGCCAAACGGCTATCATCATTATCATCAATAATTAAAATAACAGGCTGTCTCAAGATATACCTATACTTCGTTGAATCATATTTAACAACTCTTTTCTTGAAAATGGTTTTTCTAAAATAAAATCAAATCCTTTATCTAAATACATTTTTTTCATATCAGCAAAAACTGAAGCTGTGACTGCAATAATAGGAACATATAAAAATCGCTTTTGAGAACGAATCCATTTGGTAAGCTCAATACCGTTGAGAATTGGCATTTCTATATCAACTAAAAAAAGTTCAATCTCATTTTCATGTTGAAGCATTTCTATAGCAACTTGCCCATCTGTTGCCCACAATAACTCTATTGGAGTTTTTAATTTTTTTAGATTTGATTTAACAACTAAATAATTATCTCCATTGTCTTCAGCTAAAAAAATTTTCATTTAATACATCTTTGAAGTTTTTCTTGGTTTATCATTAAATTGCATGCCAACTATTTGTGCAAGAATATTAATTGTTTCCATCATAGCAGTAGCTTGCGCACTAAGCTCTTCTGCCGCTGCAGCGGATTCTTCAGAGTTTGTAGCAACTTGTTGTGTTACTTGGTCAACTTCTGCCATGGTTTGATTAATTTGAACCATGCCATTGTTTTGCTCTTTTCCTGCTATGGAGATTTCAGTAATTAAATCAGAAACTTTTTTGGATTGTTCAACAATCTCTTTAAAAGAAGTATGTGTTGTAAGTGCTATATTATTCCCTTCTTTAATCTCTTCAACCACTTTTTCAATTATAAAAGAGGTCTCTTTTGCCGCAGTTGCTGTTCGTTTTGCAAGTGTACGAACTTCATCTGCAACAACTGCAAACCCTAAACCATGCTCACCAGCACGAGCTGCTTCAACCGCAGCATTGAGTGCTAATAAATTTGTTTGAAATGCAATCTCATCAATTATTTTGATAATGCCTGAAATTTTTGTAGCAGAAGCAGTAATATCATGCATAGAACTAGAAAGTTGTTCCCCTTTTTCATAGCCTGATTTTGCTGATTCATTTGCATGTTTTGCTAGAATATCTGCTGCCCTTGCATTTTCTGTGTTTTGAGCATTGAGTGATACATTCTCTTCAATAGTTGCACTTACCTCTTCAATACTTGAAGCTTGTTCACTTGCACCTTGAGCCAAAGATGAGGCAGCAGAAGCAACTTGTTCACTTGCAGTAGTAATTTGCATTGCCCCATCACGAATAGCCATAACACTTTGAGTAATTGAACGAGTAATGGATTTTATAAGTAACCATGCTAAAATAATTGCAAATAAAATAGAAACTACAGATACTACAATGAACATTTGATTAAAAGAGGTTGATTTTTCTTTTGCATTTTT
>CAMCYC010000073.1 GCA_945883795.1 Sulfurimonas crateris
CCTATTCTAATGGAATGTATTATAAGCGATGGAAAAAAAATCATTAAAGAGGAAAAAAGCAAAAGTAGATTTTTATTTTTTATAAATATTTTTAAGATTAGTATCGAATATATTAAAAAGATTGTATTTAAAAATAAAGAAAAATATTGCAAAGTTGTATTTGGTGAAGAGATGTCTAGAAAGGTAGCTATTTTATATACAACAGCCGACAAAATATAATATAATGGCTGATGATAGCATTGCCAACATCCATCAACAGATGGAGTTTGAAAGTTTTCTGCTATATATTTTATGTATTGTATATGACCTTGTACATCATAAGTTCTTATATGAAAATCCGTATAACTTAAATAATATAATTTAAGCATTAAACCTAAAATAAAAATAATAATAACCCTATTTTCTATATTTAAATGTGATAAAAACTTAAACACATATATAAAAATTATAAATAAAATTAAAAAATATATATAATTTTGGTAACCATATATATCTTTAATATTTAGTCCTCTAGCTCCTCCGAAATCGGATATTGTTAAAGTTAAAGTATTTTTTCCATTTAATACATATTTATTTAAATATAATTCAAATCCATTTTTATAATCACACAACTCCTCTCTTGTATAAGAAGTTAAATTTATTATATTATTGTTTAAGTTTATACTCTCAACGCAGTCATCAGGTATAATCTTGAAGGTACTAGAGCTTAAATTACTGTATATAAAATTGCTAGTAATTTCAAATTTTTCTATTTTTGATGGGTGTTCGTCTAAAAAAGGAAGATTAATAGCTTTTGAAAAACTATCAATTTTAAATGTTGTATTGTAAAAATCTATTTTTACTAAACTCAAAAAATATATAGAAGCTATGAGTATAAATATAGAGGCTATATGCCCATATACCTTTTTATTTAGTTTCATGATATTCTTTTTCAACATTAACAGACCAGATATTATCCTTAGTTTCAATACCATTTAAGATATTTTTTACAGCTTCCATGGCAGATAACATAGAATGGTCCATATTATTATATTTATGCATCCCATTTCTACCTATACAATATAGATTAGGAATACTATCTAAAAACTCTTTTACTGCATCAAATTGGTCATAGCTCCCAAAATATGCAGGATAAGCTTTAGGAACTTTGATAACAACAGAATCTAAAACATCTGCTTTATCTATCACATCTATTTGCTCAAGCTCTTCTATCGCTAGTTTTTTCATTTGCTCTTCATCTCTTGACCAAAGCGAATCACCCTCAGTACAAAAATATTCAAGTCCTATCCAAATTTTATTGATATCTTCAACCATGTATGGACTCCAATTATTGAAAATTTGAAGTCTGCCAAGCTTGACATCTGGTTCTTGTATATATATCCAATTATCAGGAATAATATTATTTAAAGTCTTAATGTCGGTAGTATTGGTTATTTTTAATTTATTAAGAAGTAAACCAACTGTTATAAAATCCCTATACATTAAATTGCCTGCAATCATATCCACATTCTTAGATTGACCTAAATTATTAAAAGTTAATACTAAATCTTTAATAGGCATTGTAGAAATAATGTTATCTGCTTGAAAATCTATTAACTCATTTTTATGCTTTGCTATAACTTTTATTATTTTTCCATTTTCCCCATCTATTTGAGTAACAAGGTGATTTTTTAAAATAATTCCACCCATACTTTCAACTTTATCAGCAACTTTTTCCCACATTTGACCAGGACCATATTTTGGATATAAAAATCTTTCTATCAAACTAGTTTCAACATTCTGTTGATGAATATCTCCATTCTCTTTTTTAGGAAGTAGTTTTTTAAATGCATGTGCTAAAGTTTTTGTTATTGATAAACCTTTAATTCTTTGAGCGCCCCATTCTGCTTTTATCTCTGTACACGCAACACCCCAAACCTTTTCTGTATAATCTTTAAAAAATGTTTTATAAAGTTCTTTTCCAAAACGATTTATAAAAAATTGCTCTAAAGTTTGTTCCTCTTTTATAGGAAACAATTTCGTATTTATGTAACTAAATCCAATTTTTATAATTCTACCCATGCCTAAATTTTGTATAGTTTCTTTGGATAAAGATATTGGATAATTAAAAAACTTTCTTAAAAATAATATTCTAGACAATCTATGTCGTATTAAAAATAAGTCATCTACTTCATCTGGATTTGGTGCATTATCTAAAGTGCTATATTCAACTTTAATTCCAAGCTCTTTATAATCAAATGCAGCAAAACCTTGAATAGGTAATATATTTTGCCACCAATTCATAACTTTTTCTGATTTTGAAAAAAATCTATGCCCACCTATATCTATTCTATTATTTTTGTAATTAACAGTTTTTGATATACCACCTATTTCATTTGAACTTTCTAATAATATGACATTATAATCATTTGATTGATTTAAAATTTCATAAGCAGCAGTTAATCCAGCAGGTCCACAACCTATAATAACTAAATTTTTTTTCATGTTCATCCTAAATATTTTAATTTAAAAAAGTATAATTTTTCTAGCAACAAAATTCCATGCAAATGTAATGAGTGTAGTATAAATTTTAGCATAAGTGATAACTGAATGCAATATATCTATAAATATGTACAACAGAAATTGACTTAAAAATAAACCAATAACACCTATAATTATAAAGATAAAAAGCTCTTTACTTTTTACTTTAATTTTTCTATTATTAAAAACCCACCATAAACTAAGAAGATAATTTGTTAAAAGACCAGCTAAAAAAGCAATCACATTTGCTATTAAATAGTGAACTTGTACATATTCAACAAAAAATAGAAAAACAGAAAAATCTATTATAAAAGCAAAACCACCAACAAAGAAGTATCTGAATAATTGGATATAAATATTATCAGATTTGAAAATTAAAATCTTTTTAATCATAATCAACCTATTTCAAAATTGTAAAACTATACTATATTTTCCCAAAAATAAACCTATTTTTATAAGTATTTTACTGTTCTATAGTTTTTCGGAGTTTTCAGAAAGGGAGATTTTCCAAAGCACATTTTTATATCAAAGTCGATAGAATCCACTCTATGATTAAAAGAATTCCTACTAAAAAAATTTTCGTTGGTACTGTTGGCGTTGGTGGTGATGCACCCATCTCTACTCAATCTATGACCTATTCACAGACTCGTGATGTTGCTACAACTGTTGCACAAATCAATAAACTCCATTTTGCAGGTTGTGATATTGTAAGAGTTGCAGTGCCTGACATGGAAGATGCACTTGCACTGAAATCTATCAAAGAGCAAATTTCGCTTCCACTTGTTGCAGATATCCATTTCAATCACAAACTTGCACTTGTTGCAGCTGAAGTTGTTGATTGTATCCGTATCAATCCGGGGAATATTGGCTCAAAAGAAAAAGTAGCCGAAGTAGTAAAAGCATGTCAAGAACGAAATATTCCTATTCGTATCGGAGTAAATGCTGGTTCACTTGAAAAAGAGTTTTTAAATAAATATGGACAAACATCTGAAGGGATGGTTGCTTCTGCTGAGTATAACATCAAGTTTCTTGAAGATTTAGGATTTAGCGATATAAAAATCTCTCTCAAAGCAAGTGATGTGCAAAGAACCGTTGATGCCTATAGAATGCTCAGACCAAAAAATAATTATCCGTTTCATTTAGGAGTAACAGAAGCGGGAACACTTTTTCATGCAACAGTCAAAAGCTCTATCGGGCTTGGCGCACTTTTACTTGATGGTATTGGCGATACCATGCGAGTCTCTATCACAGGAGAACTAGAAGAGGAGATAAATGTAGCCAGAGCTATTTTAAAAGATAGTGGTGCAATGCCAGACGGACTCAATATTATCTCTTGCCCTACTTGTGGCAGAATCGAAGCAGATTTAGTGAGTGCTGTGAGTGAGATAGAAAAAAGAACGGCACATATCAAAAAACCTCTCAATGTTTCTGTCATGGGATGTGTGGTTAATGCTATTGGAGAAGCCGCTCATGCAGATGTCGCTATTGCGTATGGAAAAGGTAAAGGGCTTATCATGGTAAAAGGGATAGTTGTAGCGAATCTTGATGAGAGTGAACTTGTAGATAGATTTGTATATGAAGTTGAAACCATGGCAAGTAAAGAAAATTAAAAAATAAGAGATGAGGTACTGATGATATTTCCACTTGAAGAAATTAAACTTTTAAGAAAAGAACTTGCAACACATCCTATTTATAGTGCTGTTTCGAGTATTGATGATTTAACACTTTTTATGCAACACCATGTTTATTCTGTTTGGGATTTTATGTCGCTTGTGAAATATTTACAGAATGAAATTGCTCCTGCAAAAATACCATGGCTTTCTGTTGGAGATGCACAAATAAGACGATTTATGAATGAAATTGTTCTCGAAGAGGAGAGTGATGAGGGATTACCTCTTACTGATGGAACACCGACTTATACAAGTCATTTTGAGCTTTACCTCAATGCAATTGAGGAGATAAATAAAGGCGGAGCAACACAGATTAAAAACTTTATTCATGAAGTAAAGAATAGTTCTTTGGCAATTGGAATGGAAAATGGGAAGATTCCTCAAGCTGCTAAAATATTTATGCAAACCACTTTTGAATTTATACAAAGCAATAAGCCACATGTTGTAGCAGCTGCATTTGCTTTGGGTAGAGAACATATTATCCCTGAAATGTTTCGTGCTTTGATTGAAAAAATGAATATTACCCGTGAAGAAGCACCAACTTTTTATTATTATTTAGAAAGACATATCCATTTAGATTCGGATTTACATGGTCCAATGTCACTTCGTATGCTTGAAATTTTATGTGAAGATGATATGGTAAAAATTACAGAAGCACAACAAGCTGCTATGCAAGCCATAAGAGCTAGAATCCAATTTTGGGATAATGTTTTATTGGCTATACAAAAGAGTTATTAAAGGAAACCTTTGCAAGACAACCTCTACAATCTAGCTTTTGAGCGTTCAATTTTAAGCTCTATTATTTTTGAACCTCAACAATTTGATGAACTCAGTAGTATTCTCAAAAAAGATGATTTTTATCTTCCAGCACATCAAGATATTTTTCATGCCATGACACTTCTTTTAAGAAAAGATGCACCTATTGACGAGGAGTTCATCAAAAAAGAACTTATGAAAATGAAAAAATTTGATGAAAGAGTTATGCTTGAAATTCTCTCTGCAAATCCTATTGCAAACACAAAAGCGTATGTTGCAGAGATAAAAGACAAATCACTCAAACGGCATCTTTTAACGCTCACAACTGAGATAAAAAGAGTCACAATTGAAGAAGATTTCTCAAGTGCGGAAGTGATAGATATAGTTGAAAAAAAGCTCTATGAAATCACGCAAAACAGCCAAACAAGCGATTTTAAAGACTCTCCAAAAATGACCTATGACACAATGGAATATATCAAAGAGATGAAAGCTCGTGGCAATAGTGTTTTAGTTGGTGTCGATACGGGCTACCATGAACTCAATAAAATGACAACAGGTTTTGGTAAAGGGGATTTAATAATTATTGCGGCTCGACCCGCCATGGGAAAAACCTCTTTTGTTCTTAACACTGTAAATTCACTTATATTACAAGGGAAAGGGGTTGCTTTTTTTTCACTTGAGATGCCAGCAGAACAACTTATGCTCAGACTTCTTTCAATTCAAACCTCTATACCACTCCAACAACTCCGTCTTGGGGACATGAATGATGACCAATGGAGTAATCTAAGTATTGCAATAAATAGAATGAATGGTGCAAAACTCTATGTAGACGACCATGGAAGTCTCAATATTAATCAACTCCGTTCAAAACTTAGAAAGCTTAAAAATCAACACCCTGAAATTGAAATAGCAGTTATTGATTATTTACAAATTATGCAAGGTGTCGGTAATCAAGATAGACATTTACAAGTTTCAGAAATTTCAAGAGGGCTTAAAATGCTAGCTCGTGAGCTTGGCATGCCAATAGTTGCTCTCTCACAACTCAACCGTGGACTTGAATCACGAAACGATAAACGACCAATGCTGAGTGATATTCGAGAATCTGGCTCTATTGAGCAAGATGCAGATATTATTTTGTTTGTGTATCGTGATGATGTGTACCTTTACAAAGAGGAAAAAGAGCGTGAAAAAGCCTCTAAAGCTGAAGGGAGAGAGTTTACTGCAACTTACCAAGAAAAAGAGGAAGAGGAGGCTGAAATTATTATAGGCAAACAAAGAAATGGACCAACAGGTCATGTGAAGCTTTTATTTCAAAAAAAACTTACCCGTTTCGTGGATGCACCATCTTATGCTAAAGGTGTTCAAACTATATATGAAAATATAGACACAAAATCTGCAAATATGGGTCTTAATGATTCTATTTCTCTGTCGACTATCTTCTAATTATTTATAAAATAACTGTAAAATTTAAACTTACTCCCAAAAGGAATAAAACTCAATATTTAGGTGGAACGCAAATGAATTTTTTAACCATTATTTTTGTTTTATTTGTACAGTTTGGCTGTGCAGATGACCATTATTATTACAATAATCATGAAAAAATAACCCTTACTCCACAAGTTTCTCTCTCACGAAGTAATTCTAATATAGATTATTATGATACACAAAATGGAATTACTGTTGGCGTGAGTGATAATATTATTGTAAAAATAAATCCTGATGCTAATGTAACAATATATCTCGATGAATTTAATTTGACAATAGAAAAAGAGTTAGATGAAAATCTCTATCTTTTAAAAGCACAAAATAAAAATTTGACAATAGATATAGCAAATCGCCTCAGTGAAAAGAGTGATATACACTATGCTCATCCTGATTTTATGAAAAAAACAGTGAGTCGATGATTCTATGATGCAAATTTTTCTTTTTATAACTCTACTCTTTTTTATCGGTTGTGGAGAAAGTAGTAATAGTAGCAGTATAAGCGATACAGCAAGTAGTAGCAGTAGTAGCAGTACCAATATAGTTTTAACTCCAGAACCTTATTATTATCAACAATGGTATTTAGATAAAAATGAGACTTTTTATCATGATAATAATATAGACCCAGATGCTCATATTCATGTAGATAATCTCTTGAAAATTTATACTGGTAAAACTATTAAAATAGCCGTTATTGATAATGGGCTTGATGTAACTCATGAAGATTTGAGTGGAGCAATTATTCATACTTATGATGTTGTCGCAAAAACAACAAATGTTACTCATGCAAGTAGCACTGATAGTCATGGCACTTCTGTAACGGGAATTATAGGTGCGAGAGTAAATAATAAAGGGATACAAGGGATAGCTAGTAATAGTCAAATTATATTTTTAAAATATACGGAGTTCATGAGTGATAGTGAAACGATAGCTCTTTTTAGTAAAGCCCAAGAGTTTGGTGCAGATATTATCAATTGTAGTTGGGGAACAGGAGCTGTATCAGAATCAGTAAAAGAAAAAATCCAAAACTTGAGTTTGCAAGGGAGAAATGGTAAAGGAATCATTATCATTTTTGCAACTGGAAATGAGGATAAGCTTATAGGAAATGATGAATCTGCAATTCCTGAAGTGATAGCTGTAAGTGCAACAGATAAAGACAATTTAAGAGCATTGTATAGTAATTATGGGACAAATCTTGATATTCTTGCTCCGGGTGGCTATCGTGTTGGAATAACTACTTTAGACACTATGGGAAGTGACGGCATAGCATCTTTGGATTTAAATTATTTATTTTATAATGATGTAAATGGTTTCGCAGGTACTTCTGCGGCAGCTCCTATCGTGAGTGGAGTTATTGCACTCATGCTTGAGAAAAATCCAAATCTTACAAGAGTGCAAATTATGGATATACTCAAAAATACGAGTGATAAAATAGGTCCTTATACATATGACAAAAATGGTCGAAATGATTATTATGGTTACGGTAAGATAAATTTTAGTAAAATTATGGGTGCGATAAAATA
>CAMCYC010000074.1 GCA_945883795.1 Sulfurimonas crateris
CTTAAATATGTCACTGAGGTATTTAAATTAGTTCCGAATTTAGCTAATGAATATTTAATTCAGAAGGTTTTTTCTAAAATTGCCAATCTTGGGGCTATTCATCCGTCTCAGGAGGCTGCTTAGGGATATTTTTTGGCTAAGGTATTGTACTGTAAGAAATTAGCTCAGATATTAGCATGAAACAGCCGTGGGAAGCCCCCACTTCTTTAAGTGGGGGTAGTTCACTCCTTGTTATAATTATACAAAAGTTTTCTTTCCTCGTATATCGTACATGTCTTTGTATCTAAAAGTAATTAAATTTTGCATAATTGCAAAGAGAATCATAAAGTTAATAAAACTACTTCCTCCATAACTAAACATAGGCAAAGGAACTCCAACAACAGGGGCGTATCCGATTGTCATGGAGATATTTACTCCCATATATATAAATATCATAAAAGCGATAGAAATTGTTACTACTTTAATGAAATAATCTTTGTTGTAGCTACTTAAGCTCATAAGATGCAGTATAAGCATTATATATATAAGTATAATCCCAAGTGCACCTAAAAATCCAGTTCTCTCTACAAGAAATGCGAATATAAAATCACTGGTTGCGATAGGTAAAAATTTCATTTGTGTTTGTGTCGCTCCATCTTTTTCTTTACCAGTTAATCCACCTGAACCTATAGCTATTATTGACTGTTGTACATGATAAGATGGTTTTTCACTTAAAAAGTCTGTAATTCTTGTTCTTTGGTAATCATGTAATAAAAATTTGTAGGCTAAGGGTGAAAAAATTAAAATGACACTAAAAATTGCAATCCATATTTTCCAGTAAGTTCCAATAAAAAATAAAACACCATAACCAATAAGTAAAAGTACTAAAGCAGTCCCCAAATCAGGTTCTTTGGCAATAAGGAAGAAAGGTAAAAGTATATAAAAACTGATAATAGAAAAATATTTTATTCTGTATCCATTAATAGGTGGTGGATTTTTTTTAATGAGATATGCTAACATAAGAATTAATGCAGGTTTTACAAACTCGGAGGGTTGAATTGTTGCATTTATAAAGGGTATATCTATCCATCTTTGGGCACCAAGTCTTGAATGTCCAAAAAATTCAACACCAAATAATAAAACAATATTACCCCAATAAACAAAAGGAATTATCCAACTCATTCTACGAATAGGAAGTAATAGTACAAATATAAAGATTAAAACAGCTACTCCAAGATAAGCGCTTTGCTTTTGAGCAAGAGCAGGAACGGCTTCGCCTATGAGCCAATGAGAGACTATTACAAGCGGAATAATCAATAAAATAGAAAAGAAGTCAAATTGTGCTAAAATACGCTTATCAAATTTCCACAAATTTATAACTCCAAAAAAAATTATAAAATTGTATCATAAAGGTATATAAATGAACGGTAAAATAAGCTATGTTTGCGAACAAGCTGAACGGTTGGATACATTTTTAGCTCAAGAAATAGGGCAAACTCGTTCGCAAGTCGCTCAGTTAATTAAACAAGATTGTGTTTTTGTTGATGATAAAAAGGTCAAGAGACCAGGTATAAAACTTAAAGCAGCGCAAATAGTAAGAGTAGAATTTCCTTTTCCAAAAAAAGAACCAGCACTCAAAGTTAATTTTGAAGTAGAAGTTCTTTATGAAGATGAACATATTTTAGTTATCAATAAGCCAAGCGGTGTGACGGTACACCCAGCACCAAGCGTAAAAGAGGCAACTTTAGTAGATTGGCTGAAACATAAAGGGATGCGACTCTCAACTCTTAGCGGTGAAGAGCGTCATGGAATCGTGCATAGACTCGATAAAGGAACTAGTGGTGCTATGGTAATCGCCAAAACCAATGAGGCACATGAACTTTTGTCATTACAACTCCAAGACAAAAGTATGGGTAGATATTATATTGCAGTAGTTACTCCACCTATAAAAGATGATATTACTATTGTAGAAAAAAATATTGGTCGAAGTAGTTCTAATCGTTTAAAAATGGCATGTACACCAAGTGGTAAATATGCTAAAACGGTGTTTAAAACGCTTGCTTTATCGAATGATGAACATAATCAACTTGTTGCATGTAAGCTTTTTACAGGGAGAACTCACCAGATACGAGTGCATCTAGAGAGTTTTAATCGTCATATTATAGGCGACCATATTTATGCAACCACTCCAAAAGAAGATAAATCGGAACGAATTTTGCTACATGCTTATATCATATATTTCATTCATCCAACAACAAAAGAAAAGCTTTTATTTGTGGCAAATCTTGATGATGAAATAAAAAATTACATTGCAAATAAATTTAATACGGAGCAAATTAATGAAGTCATGGACACTAGTTATCTTATACACAGCTTCACTGCTAATTATTAGTGGTTGTGCTACAAAACCAACACCAAAGCAAGAGTCTGTAATAGATGAAACTTTGCCTTTGGTTGAGTTGACGCAAGATGGAACTGTTGCTGACATGAATGCCGTTGCTTTTGAATGGAAAGCAATAGATGATGTTAGGGTAAAAGGTATTTATATTTATAAGCTAAGGAGTGGTGTTCATAGTAGTGTTGATGAATATTATGACACTATTGATAGTAAAGCTACCACTCATTATCTTGATACAAAAGTAAATCCAGATTCACAATATCGTTATTATTTTAAGACATTTAGCGATAAAGCGGAATCCAAACAAGGTAGTTTTGTTACAATTACGACACTGCCTCTTTTAGATTCTGTATCGTGGCTTCATGCTGTTGAAAATATGCCAAGAAGTGCAAAAATTATCTGGCGACCACATACAAATCAAAAAGTAAAAGCTTATATAGTAGAAAGAAAAACATTAGAAGAGGATAAATGGAAAGAAATTGCTAGAGTTAATGGGCGATTAAGTGCTGAATATATTGATAAAAATTTAGAAGATAATCATGTATATAAATATCGTATTCGTGTTACAACTTACGATAATATTATTTCAAATCCTAGTGAAATTAAAAAAGTTGTTACGAAACAATTGCCACTAGAAATACATAATATCCATGCTTCAAGAGATTTACCAAAGCGAATTAGAGTTACATGGGATGCATCAACAGCAAAAGATTTTTTTAAATATTATATTTATAGATCTGAAAAAGTGAATGGACAATATGAAGTTGTAGCAAAACTTAGCAACAACTTATTTGTTGATAAAATTGGTGAAGATGGTAAGCAATATTTTTATCGAGTTAGTGTGATGGATAAAGATGGTTTACAAAGCCCGTATGAATCAAGTTCTATTCAAGGAGCTACACTTGCGAAGCCAAATGCACCTGTTATTTTAGAAATAAAATTATATAACAATCAAATTTTATTGTCTTGGAACAAAATTGACTCAAGGAATTTGAGGTTTATTGTTTCAAAGAGATATAAAAAAGGTTGGTTTGATGAGGTAGTTCAAGAATTTAAGATATCAGGAAATATTTTTGCAGATTCAAATATAGAGTCAGGCATTACATACCATTATAAAGTTTTTGGAGTTGATAAAAACTCTGTACAATCTGAAGCAAGTATGGAGGTTGAGATTGTTTCTCCTGAATTAAAAATAGGAACTGTACCTAGAAATTATGAGGAAGAGGTAAAATATACAACGCCTGAGACTCCTACACCAACTCCTATTAAAGAAGTTGAAGAAATTATGCCAGTACAAGATTTTAATTAAAACGAGAATTTATGCCACATTTACATATAGATAAGTTTAAAACTATAGATTTTCCAAAAAGTCAGGATGGAGTTTCATTTAACTTTATCGCAAAAAATATTCATTATGCTGATGAGATGTTAATTTCAACAGTTGTTGAACAAGATAATTTTTTTTTATTAGTCAAAGATGAGGAAACGAGTCATCTTCTTAAGTCAGATAAACTCAGTAGACCAGCTTCCACTTTTAATGTGCATAAAGCTCTTTTAGCATATGCAAAGCTCTCTAACATCAGTGTATTATCTTCAAATGTACCTGTGAGTCAAAAGAATATTCATCTTGAAAAATCAACTGCTTTAAAAGATATTGCATTTTTTATAGATAATTTTCCAAAAGTAAAAGAGATTAGAATAGAAGTTGGATTTGGCTCAGGTCGTCATATTTTGCATCAAGCAACCCACAATCCAGATATTTTATTTATAGGAATAGAGATTCACAACCCGTCTATCGAACAGGTTTTAAAACAAATAACTATTCAAAAACTAGATAATTTATTGGTTCTTGATTATGATGCAAGACTTTTTTTAGAGTTAGTGCCATCGAATGTTGTTAGTAAAATTTATGTTCATTTTCCTGTTCCATGGGATAAAAAACCACATCGAAGAGTTATTTCTACAAGTTTTATAGAAGAGGCAATGAGAGTTTTAAAAGTTTCTGGACAATTAGAGCTGAGAACAGATAGCGAAAAATATTATGCATATGCATATGAAACGCTAATAACTTTTAATAAAATGACACTTCAAATCAATAAAAATCGAGATATTGCGATTAGTAGTAAATATGAAGATAGATGGAAAAAAATGGAAAAAAATATTTATGATATTACTATGATAAATGAAGAAAACTCACCAGAATTAGATATTGAAGGTGATTTTAATTTTCCAAAAATAAAGCTTTCCCATGAAGATATTTTACAGCTTCATGGAAGTACGAAATTTTTTGATGGTGGATTTATCCATTTTGAGCGAGCTTATTTCTTGGAAGATGGGGCAATGCTTCGTGTTTCTATGGGAAGTTTTGATAGACCAGAACATCTCTATCTCATTGTGCGAGAGCGAGCATCTTATTATCCAGCAAACCCATTAAAATCAAAGAGTAATGTCAAAGCACATAATACTTTAGCAGAGTTGTTACATGGATAAAGTGATAATTGCCAAAGAGATATCTTTGTCTTATTCCAATAATGAAACTATTATAAATAAAGCCAATATTTCAATAGATTCAGGGAGTTTTGTTTTTATTACAGGTGCGAGTGGAAGTGGAAAATCAACTTTATTAAAATCTTTTTATGGTGCTCTAAGGCCTCATCAAGGGAGTTTAATTGTAGGTGGCGTAGAACTCAAAAAAGTTTCAGCTAAAAAGTTGAATTTTTTAAGACGACATATTGGTATAGTTTTTCAAGATTATAAACTTGTAAAAGAGTGGACAATTGAGAAAAATATTATGTTACCGTTGATTATTAATGGATACGATAAAAGTGTTACCAAAGCGCAAGTTGATACATTGCTAAAACATGTAAGACTCAAACATCAACTTGGAAAATATCCACGAGAACTTAGTGGTGGTGAACAACAACGAGTTGCCATGGCAAGAGCGTTAGCACATAATCCAATTATGATTTTGGCAGATGAGCCAACAGGTAATCTTGATGATTACTCCTCGCAACTTATTTGGAATCTTTTAGAAGGTGCTCATGCTCAATTAAAAACTACGGTCATAGTAGTAACTCACCATATTCCAGCTTCGTTTAATGTAGATTATAAACATTTTCACATAGAATATGGGAGTATTAATGCGGTCAATTAAAAACCATTTATCCTTAGTAATTGCACTCTTGAGTATACTTTTTTCTATGCAAATTTTTATTATTGTTGATAGGTCTCTTGAGGCATATAAAGAAAATTTGGTGAGTAATTATTCTGTGATTATTGTGAGCCAAAAAAGGCTAATTAGGGATGAGATTTTGGGTATCAATACAATTATTTCGGATATGAAAGAGCTTGAACCGAATAATGTTGTAGAGAGACTTAATAGTGGCATGGATAAAAAAAATATTGAATTTTTAAAATTGACACTTCCAAAATTTTATAAACTAAGTTTAGCACATTATCCCACGCCAAGAGAGATAGAAAGGTTAACACGGGATTTGATGAATAATCCTTTGATTGTAAAAGTAGAAAATTTTTCCCATATGCATGATATAACTTATAAACTTTTGTTACTTTTCAAAGCTGTTGTGAGTGTTTTTGCTATATCAATTTTTATCGTAACTTCTTTATTGATTTTTAAAGAGCTTAAAATATGGCAGTTTAAACATACAGAACGCATGAATATTATGGGCTTGTTTGGTGCGCCTGTTTGGCTTCGCTCTGCTGTTTTATTTAGGCTAGCTATTGTAGATGCACTTATTTCAAGTGGATTAGCTTTTGGATTATTTGATTATTTGTCCTCTAATTTATTTATTTTAGAACAATTTTTAAATATTGGTATTAGTGTTGTAATTTTTAATCCTATTGATGATTTTATTTTACTTTTATCTGTATCTTTAGCATTATCAATTTTATTGGCATCGCTTATTGTTTTAGGGCATAAAGAAGAGGTATGATTCGTTTATTTTTAATTTTAATCCTTAATTTTATTATTATTCACGCCAAGGAAGATATTAATAAAAAAATAGAAAAAACTAGTACTACATTAGATTCTATGAGTAAGACATATGGCTCATTAAATAAAAAAATGGCTAAAAATGCACAGTCTATTGTTGACCAAAAAAATGAAATTGCACAGCAACAAGAGCGACTAGCAACACTTCAAATAGAGCTTGAAGAAAAGAAAAGTAATTACGAAGAAAATGTTGTTGAATTAAAAAAATTAAAAAGTTCTCAAAGTACTTTGAAAAGTTCTCAACAAAAAGTGGAAGAAGAACTTGTATTAACTATGGCAAAAGCAGTTTCTTTATCTTTGGTTGTAGAAGAGAGTCATTCTCAGGATGCTGAATCATTAATGGAGTTGTCAGTTTTAGGTCGCATGTTGGAGATTGCAAAAGAACAAACGAAAAAATTAAATGAACAATCTTTTAAAAACACAAGTGTAATTACTACTTTAAATCAACAGGTAAATACTTTAGAGGTTTCAATTTTAGATATTGATATGAAAAGAAAAGAATTACTTTCTATCCAAAAAACCAATAAAAAAGCACTAAAAGACCTTGTTGTTAGAAAAGATGCTTATAAAAAAGAGCTTGAAACTCTCTTAAGTCAGCAAGATTTATTGAAAAATACATTAGCAAACCTTAATATTATTAAGATAGACGAGATTAAAAAAGTAAAAGATGAAGAGGAAAGAAAAATAGCGTTTGCAGAAAAACAAAAAGTAGTTGATGTACCTGTATCTGTACCTGTACCTGAAACTACACCCGCAGTCGTACCTGAAACTACTGCTTTACTCAAAGTTAAAAAACATGGAAGTAGTTATCAAGAAGCAAAAACAAAAGAATACACTGGAGAAAAAACGATTGCACCACTTGATTTTTATACTATAACAAAAAAATATGGAAGTTATACAGACCCAATTTATGGTATAAAAATATTTAACGAATCAATCTCTTTAAAACCAAAAGAATCAAATGCAAAAGTGAAAACAGTATTTAATGGTAAAGTTATTTATGCGGATAAAACTGCTGTTTTAAATAATATTGTCATCATTGAAAATAATGATGGAATCCATACTATTTATGCAAATCTTTCTCAAATATCACCTAATATAACTAATGGCAATAAAATTAAAAAAGGTTATACTATAGGGCGAGTCAATGACGAACTTATTTTTGAGGTGACTCAAAAATCGTACCATATTGACCCTATAAAGCTTTTTCAATAAGGAATCCAAAAGAAACATTCGTACCCAAAATTGTCTATAATAACACCCAATAAAAATACCTAAAGAAGATAACATGAAAAAAATGGATGCAGAAAAAAAAGAGTTGATACAAGAAGCGGTTAAGAGATTAAAAAGTTATGAGAAAAGAGAGTATCAAGGAA
>CAMCYC010000075.1 GCA_945883795.1 Sulfurimonas crateris
AAATACAAGAGTTACCAAAGAGTCTTTTGCCAATTTATATTTTAGCTTTCCTTCTCATGGTGATTTTTTATATCTTACCAACACAAATGCCTTTTTTAATTATGAATGTTTTTCATGCAAGTGGTACATTAGCTGGTGAGATTATCTCCGCAGCATTTGTTTTTAATGCTTTAGGTGCTATAAGTTTTGTAAAACTTAAAAAACGCTTTGATTTTAAAACAATTTACATGATTGGCTTAAGTATTGTAGCCATTGGTTTTATTTTTATAGGTTTGGTCGAAGATGTGCGTCTGTTTTTTATCACATCCTCTATTATGGGTTTTGGTGGTGGTGTTCTCATGACAACCATTACCGCATGGATGTTAAGTTTGGCACACCATTCAAAACGGGTAAAATCTTCAAGCTATCTTACAAGCGCACTTTTTTTGGGACAGTTTAGCTCCCCAATACTTTTTCATCCATTTGTAAGTTATTTTGGGGTGAAGCACTTTTTTATAGTGATTGGTATAACGATTATTGTGACTTTGTTTTTTTTATTTGTAGGGCAATTTTTTAGAAAGAGTTGAGATAAAAAAACTCTATTTTGCTAATTTTATTTTGCAAAATAGAGGAAACATTTATAATAACTTATGTGCGTCATAGGCAAGTCTGATAACGCCTACTGAATAGTTAGATGAGTTGTTATAACGCATAACTTTTTTTGTGTATTCGTTGAGATATTGAAGTTCACTTTTTTGACATGCAAAGCAATCATAAACAACATTTGATGTAGTGCTTTTATCATAAACAAATGAAGCATTTTTATGCTCAAATTCGTAATCATACCAATCTGATTCTACTGTTGGCATAACAGGTATTTTATCCCATTCTATAAGCTGATTAAAATTTGCTTTGTCATGTAAAAATCTACTAGCCGACATGATAGCATCTTCCATTTTTGTCAAATCTCCAATTTCAGTTTTATACCCATCTGCATAAAAAAAACTATTTGGCATAAACTGTGGAATTCCTACTGCTCCAGCATACGAACTAGGTAAATTACACTCGTCTGGAGCAAGACCTTTTTTGTAACAGTAATGGATGATAGATGCCATGTTTGTTTTGCCCATGTTTAAAAGCCATTTTTCTCTTTCAGTTTGAGGCTCTTTTATTTTTACCACAATCGTATTAAAAACTATAAATGCATCATGTGTTGGTTTTATTTTTCCTATTCTTGTTTCTTTGAGTAAAATAGCTCCAATAATTTCACGATTAACACCATATTTTTTCTCAGAAAAATCATAGACCTCTTTGTAATCTTTTAAATGCTGTACTAACATTGGCACATATTTGACCAAAGCATTATTCGCTTTTTTCTCATTTGCTTTATGAATTGTTATATATTTTGGTTGTAAATATTTCCAACTCACTTCATCAAATTTTGTTGTTTTAAAATAAGAGAGCAAAAATTGATTTGCATATTCATACGAAACTCCAGCTTTTACAACCTTTTCACAGATATCACTGTAATCTTTATTTTTAAACTCACAATTCTCATGTTTAGCCAACAAAAGTGTTGTAATCATTAACGCTAAAACTATTTTTATCATCTTTTTCCCTATTTATATTTTCTAATCTTTGTGGTGTTCCTATGTCATGCCACTCTTTATAAAAAAGTTCTCCACTTACTTTTTGGTGTTGTATTGTCTCACGAAGAAGAGGTGCTAAAGCAATTTTTTTAGGGCTTAATCCCTCAAAGAATTTGGAATTATAGTAAGATATCCCTGAAAATGTGTACTTAATCTCTGCCTCGTTTAAAACAAAAGTTTCATCTAAGCCAAAATCTCCATGGGGATTATGCTCTGGATTTGGTACCAAAATAAGATGCGCTAAACTTTTGTGAAGTTCAAAATTGGGATTAAAATCATAATCACAAAAAATATCTCCATTCACTACTAAAAAAGGTTTTTCTCCAAGTAAGGGCAGAGCTTTTATAATCCCTCCAGCACTCTCTAAAGCTCCCTCTTGTTGCTCATCAGAATAGGTTATTTTAATCCCATATTGTGAACCATCTCCAAGAAAGTTCTTGATTTTATACCCAAAATGTGCAATATTTATAATAATCTCTTCAAATCCACATATTTTGAGTTTTTCAATATGCCAAACTATGAGAGGTTTACCATGTACTTCTAAAAGTGGTTTTGGTAGTGTATCTGTGAGTGGTCGCATCCTCTCGCCACGACCAGCGGATAAAATCATCGCTTTCATAGTGATTTTAAAAGTTCTGCCAAAGGTTTTGTTTCTTCGTATAAACTTGCAGTATTAAGAAGATATTTGAATGTGAGAGGAATATCTTTTAAATAGCCATCTTTGCCATCTCTAATAAAGAGTCTTGCAAATATTCCAAGCACTTTAATATGGCGTTGCATACCCATAAAATCAAACCATTTTATAAATTCTGTATCCTCTACTTTTAATCCTAATTTATCTCTAAATACAAGTACAAGTTTGTCTATCTCATCTTTTTCAAATTCAATATAACAATCTTTTAAAAGTGAAACCAAATCATAAGTGATAGCTCCATTCATAGCGTCTTGATAATCTATCACGCCGATACTATTTTCACTTGTGAGCATAATATTTCTTGAATGAAAATCTCTATGTACAAATACATTTTGCGGTTGGGATAAAACAATATCTGAAATTTTATTGAGCGTGATGTTTATAATCTCTTTTTGTTCATTGTCTAACTCTTTTTTTAACAACTTTGTTAAATACCACTCTTGCATCAAATCCATCTCAAAATGTAAAAAAGCTTTATCATAAATAGGAAGCTCTGATATATCTGCTTTTTGCATAGCAATAATTGCATCCATAGCTTGCATGTAAAGGTGTTTAAAATTAGTTTCATTGAGTACATTTAAATAGTGCGTATTTCCAAAATCTTTGAGAATCAAAAATCCATCATCGAGGTTTTTCTCCAAAATTTGTGGTGCATTAACTCCTGCTTTTAAGAGTTTGTTTGTTACTTTAACAAAAGGTGCAAGTGAAGTCTTTTCCAAAGAGGAATCCATAAAAATAAGCGTTTCATGCTCATTTTTTAGCCTATAATATTTTCTAAAACTTGCATCTGCACAAGCGAGTTCTATTTTATAATTTTTGTATGGCGTTGTTTGTAGCCATGCTTTGATTTTATCCATAAATTCCCCCTAAAATTGAATCTTTTTTTGCTCCTGTGACAGAACTTAAATTTACTTTTTCTCTATGAACTCTTTTATACGCTAGCCATGCAAATGCCATCGCTTCCAAAAAATCACCACTTGCTCCAAAATCATCACTTTTTTTGACCTCTATTTTACAAAGTTTTTCTAAACGCTCTATTAAAAACCCATTTTTTGCACCGCCACCACAAACAATCACTAAATTTACATGCGTTTTTTGAATATCTTGGGCAATCGTTTGTGCTGTGAATTCTAATAAAGTTCTTTGTATATCTGCGTCACTGAGTGTTTGAAAAATGCTCATGTGTTGAGCAAGCCAATTTGGATTAAAATACTCTCTGCCTGTACTTTTTGGAGCGTTTTTTTTGAAATACTCATCTTCTAAAAAAGAGTTTAAAAGAGTTTTATCCACTTTTCCTTGTTTTGCAAACTCTCCGTTTCTGTCATAGGATTTATTTTGTGCAGTTTGTATCCAATAATCCATCAACACATTTCCCATGCCAGTATCCCAACCTTTGAGTTGTTCTCCTAAGAGCGTAATATTTGCCATCCCACCAATATTGACAACGGCGACATTTTTACCGAGTTTCTTAAATAAAAATTGATGAAATGCAGGTGCAAAAGGTGCGCCTTGCCCACCATTTGCAATATCCATTCTCCTAAAATCTGTAACTACTTGAATATCTGTTTTTACCACAACTACATTTGGATTACCAAGTTGCATAGAAAAAGGGTTCTCTCCATTTGGTTTATGCCAAAGTGTTTGTCCATGTAAACCAATAGCGGTTATTTTTTTGGTATCAATTTGCTCTTTTTGTACAAAACTATTGATAGCTTCGCCAAATAATTCTCCAAGTTTATTGTCCAAAATTCCCACTTTTTCTAGCGTAGTAAATCCTGAAATACTCTCCAAAATTTCAACTTTTAAATCTGCATCAAAGGGGTATTCAAAAGAGGAAATAAGTTTGCATGTGGCGTTGTTTATTTCACACAAAACTACATCCACACCATCTAAACTTGTACCACTCATGACACCTATATATAATTCATCCATCATTTTTTCCTAATTGCATAATTGCAAAAGCGATAATTGTACCAATTACTATTTGCCATGAAAAATCTATATTTATCCCAAAAGCGTAGGGTTGTAAAGCTAAAATTGTTAAAAATCCTCCCACAAGTGACCATGGAACAAGTTTGGCATTGCCTCGATTTGTAAAGATTGCTGAGAAAAAAACCCCTAAAAGTCCAGTGTATGCAAAAGCCATGACACCAAGAGCAAAACTAATCAAAGACAAATCACTGTATCGTTGCCAAAAATAACTCACCATCGCCATCACAGATAAAACAACTGCAAAAAAGAGTACAGCAACTCTTGAAGCATTTACAAAGTGCATCTCTTCGATTTTACCTTGCTCTAATTTCCATGGCTTATAAATATCCTCGATTGCCACAGAAGCCATCGCTCCCAAAACAGAGTTTGCACTTGAGAGTGCTGCAGCTATTGCTCCGATTGTGACTAAACCACGAACACCTTCGGGCATCTCATTTAAAATATAATACATAAAAATGGTTATATTTTCTCCATCAAAATTTTGCACAACATTTGCATTTTGGTAAAAAACAAAAAGTAATGCACCAATGGATAAAAAGATTAAAACAACAGGAATCGTCAGTAAAATTGCAACAATTAAAGATTTGGCAGCTTCTTTTTGATTTTTGCAACTTA
Organism: Sulfurimonas crateris; assembly: GCA_945883795.1. Lineage (GTDB taxonomy): Bacteria > Campylobacterota > Campylobacteria > Campylobacterales > Sulfurimonadaceae > Sulfurimonas > Sulfurimonas crateris_A. The sequence goes on from CAMCYC010000075.1 coordinate 4,930, forward strand.
AAACTCTTTGTGTCATGTCTTGGTCAAGTCCAAAGGCTGCAATATTAAGGAGTAACCAACCACTTAAAAGCCCGATAATATTAAATTTACCATCTAGGGAAGTATCAAAAAAAACGAGTTTTTGATGTTCTTGGAGTATTGCCAAAATATCTACATTTTCGAGTGAAGTATAAAGATAAATAAGGACAACAAGACTGGCGACAATATAAACTATTGCTTGAATAATATCGCTGAGAATAATTGATGTTACTCCGCCAAAATAAGTGTATGACAAAGCTCCTACCATTAAAATTATCACTCCAAGCATCACATGCCATGCTGTAATATCGGCAAATAAAATCATTGAAATTGCCAAAGCTCCAATATAAAGTCTTGCACCACTTGCTAAAACTCTACCGATTAAAAACATAATTCCAGCTTGTTTTTTGGCACTTTTACCATATTTATTTTCTAAAAGCTCATACACAGTGACAGCTCTAAGTGCATAAAATTTTGGAATAAGAACAAATGCCACAAAGATAACTGCCAAAAGTGCTGAGAGATAAAAACCTATAAAAGTAAAATCGTTTTTGTAAGAGTATTCAGGCACACCCAAAAAGGTTGCAGCTGATTGAGAAGTGGCAAGAACAGAGAGTGCAACAGCAAACATAGGGATAGAATTTGCACTTACAAAATAATCCCGTGAAGTTTTAATTTTATCTTGGCTAAGTTTGTATGAAGTGATACCAAGCACTAAAAAATAGGCAAAAAAAACGAACCAATCAAGTGAAGAAAAAGTACTTTGCATTAGGTTTTTTTAAGTCCTAAATCTTTCACGCCTTCTCTTACTTTTATCATAAATTGCTCCCCTGGGTCTTCTTTTTTTGTGCGATAATTTACATCCTTTTCAAGCCAAAGGGGAGTTTTTTCCATCTCTGTATATTCAAGATGACCAATAAGATACTCAATAGAGGAATATTTCGCTTTGAGATATTGCACAAGGTTTATATTAGCTTTGAGTTGAGCTGGGGTTAAATCTTCTTCTTTATCACGGTTACCACCAATATTTTCAATCCCGATACTTGAATAATTTAGCCCAATCACATGACGAGCCATCCAATTATCTGGCATAAGTTGGTAAATAACTCCATCACGATTAACCAAAAAGTGAGCAGAAACATTGAGCGTACCACCGTTTGCAATATCTGCTCTATCGCTAAGGAGTTTTTCTGGTTGGAGTCGTTTGAATGAATCATCAAAATTCATAACAGCAGTCCAATGTAAAAGAATAATTTTTGGTTGGATTGTTATATCTTTTGGTTCTAGTCCATAATGTTGTTTAATATAGCTTTTTGTCATCTCAATTCGGTTTTGCGTAAAATCAATTGGCATGTTAACGATAGAATTTTTTGTATGCAAATTTTGAATTCTTTGATTAGATTCAAGAATTCTTTGGAGTGCAACAGTGCCATTCATCACTTGTGAATAGATAATATCAATGAGTGTGTCAATATTTTGTTGTTCGAGTTGGTTTCCAAATAATAAAATATCTACTCCCGAATTGATAGCCAAAGTAAGCGTATCTTTGAGTGTAAAATTATTTGAAATTGCTTTCATTTGCAAATCATCAGTGATTATAACTCCGTTGTACTGCATTTTTTGTCTAAGAAGTTTTGTGTTGATAGCGTATGAAAGTGTTGCAGGATATTTTTTATCAAGCTTGGCATTAAAAACATGTGCAGTCATTATCATATCAACTTGCTCGTTATTGATAAGGTTTTGGTATGGTTCTAACTCTTTTTTATCCCAAGTATTGGTAATATCCACAAACCCTTCATGTGAATCTTGTAGCGAAGAACCATGACCAGGGAAATGTTTGAGAACACTGATAATATTCTCTTTTTTGAGTGTATCCATAAAAATGGAAGCATAATTTGTAACTGTATTACTTGAGTTTCCATAAGAGCGTTCAAGTTCAAAAATCACTTTATTCTTTGGATTGAGTGCCAAATCTACAACGGGAGCAAAATCACAGTTGATACCATTTTGGTGTAACATTTTTGCTTGTGTTTCATAAATAGTTGTGGCTTGTTCAGATGTCAAAAGAGAGATATTTTTGGCAGAAGGAATTGTCTCAAATCCATAAACAGGTTTTAAACGGGCAACTTTTCCACCCTCTTGGTCGAGTGAAATCAAAAGAGGCTTATTTGCAAAAGATTTGAGTTGTGAGGTGAGTTTTTGGAGTTGTTCAGGAGAATGGATATTTTTTGTTTTATGTTTATTTTCATAAAAACGGTCAAATAAAATAACGCCACCTAAATCATATTTCTGAATCTGCTTAACAATTTGGCTATCTTTGTCAACTGCTTCTCCCTGAAACCCAACCACTAACATTCTTCCAATCATCTTTTTGAGCGTATCTTCACCCATGGTAATCTCTTTAGCATGAATAAATGCTACTAAAAGTAAAAAATAAATAATAAATCGCACTACAACCCCCTTTTTGTAATTATATCGAATCAAAGACAGGAATTGAAACTTGAGTTTATTAAGAAATCTTTGCGATAGTTTACATCATGAAACACTCTCCACAATCCCAATCTCTTCATCACTCAACCCATAAAGTTCATACACCATTTTGTCTATCTCTTTGTCGGTTTTGGCTATTTCTGTCTTTAGTTTACATGTAATGGCTTTATCGTTTTCAAAAATGGCTTGCCACTCTTGTTTGAAGTTACGCTCTGC
>CAMCYC010000076.1 GCA_945883795.1 Sulfurimonas crateris
CCATTAAAGAAGCAACCAAAGAGATTCAAGAAAAAAGTGATAATTTGAATTTTTTATTAGATTCTATAAAAGAGGGAATTGTAATCACAGATGAAAAGCAACAAATTATTGATATAAATAACTCAGCTTTAATTATTGCAAAAGCACAAAATCGTTCAGAAATTATAGGTAAAAATCTAATGAATTTTATACCAAAGAGTGAAAAGAGAAAAGTAGCAAAATCGATACAAATGGAAAACTCTGAATCTGTGCAAACCAATCTAAAAGATATAAATGGTGTGCTATTTCCTGTTTTAGCAAGTGGTCGCTACATGATGCGAGATGGACAAAGAGTGAGAGCTTTTGTTATTTTAGATTTGACTCAAATAAAACAACAAGAAAGAGAATTTCTCCAACAAGCAAAACTTGCACAAATGGGAGATATGATAAGCATGATAGCCCATCAATGGAGACAACCATTAAATGCTATAAGTGCAACAGGAATAAACTTATCGTTACTTTCTTACATGTCAAAACTTGAACCAAAAAAGATACAAGAAAGCAGTCAATTTATTCAAGACCAATGTCAAAAAATGTCAAAAACCATAGATACTTTTATGAATTTTGTAAAGCCAGAAGAGATGCCTAAAATGTTTAAATTATCTGATACAGTTTATTCTGTGCTAGATATTATGGGTACTCAACTTGCAAATCAGCATATAAAAGTGACAGTAAATATAGTGACGCAAGATATGTTTATATTTGGCTTTGAAGACTTATTGGAGCAAGTCCTTATTAATCTGTTTTCAAATGCAAGAGATGCCTTTGCAGAGAGTTCTATCAAAGAAAGTATTTTGCAAGAAAATAAATTTATAAATATAACTTTAGAGAAAAAAAACAGTGTATCTATAATATCTATTGAGGACAATGCAGGCGGTATAGCAGAAAATATAGTAGGACAAATATTTAACCCCTATTTTACAACAAAAAAGCAAGGCAAAGGAATAGGAATAGGTTTGTACATGAGCTTAGATATTATGAAAAAAAGTTTTGACGGTGATTTAAAATACATCCCTACTGATGGCGGTAGTTGTTTACAAATTGTACTTCGGCTCAATCAAAATTGAATATTTCATTTTTTGTAATTAAAAATTTCTAATCTTTGGAGTATAATCAAAAATTATTTTTTACAAGGTTGTACACTTGAATTATAATTTTTATTTGCCATTAGGCGTAATTCTTTCTCTTACTGTTTTAATCCCATTTTTATTTCACTTGAGTCGCTACATTGGCGAAAAGTCAAAACAGGGTTTGGCTATCAATCAGACCTATGAAAGCGGTATCAAAAAAACCTACAAAGATAGTTTTGAACGATTTAATATTAAATATTATCTTGTTGCTATTATTTTTGTTTTGTTTGATGTAGAAATCTTATTTATGTTTCCATGGGCTGTTACTTTACGAGAAACTATGCTTTTAGGGATTGTTGAAATGTTTAGTTTTATGGGACTTTTACTTGCTGGACTTATTTATATTTACAAAAAAGGTGCGTTAAAATGGAGCTAAATCTTCCATCTCTTCCGCTAGAAACTGCAATTACAACAAAGCTTGATGAAGCTATTGGTTGGGCAAGGGAATCTTCTCTTTGGCCTATGATTTTTGGAACAGCTTGTTGTGCTATTGAATTTATGAGTGTAGCTTCTAGTAAATATGATATTTCCCGTTTTGGGGCTGAAGTGGTTCGTTTTTCTCCTCGTCAAGCAGATTTACTGATTGTTGCAGGAACAGTCACTTACAAACAAGGTCCAATTTTAAAACAAATTTATGAGCAGATGAGTGAGCCAAAATGGGTTGTAAGTATGGGTGCATGTGCTTGTAGTGGAGGATTTTATGATAATTACACAACCATGCAAGGGATTGACCAAATTATCCCCGTTGATTTGTATGTAGGGGGTTGTCCTCCACGACCTGAAGCTTTGCTTGATGCACTTTTGAGCCTACAACATGATTTAAGAACAAACAAATACAATCCTCAAAGACACAAAAATTTTAAAGGTTCGCTTGATAATGTTTGAAAATATCACCGTTACATCAGATAAGATACATCTATTTATACGCAAAAAAGTTGCAGATGGTTTTAATTATCTGCTAGATATTACAGCAGTAGATTATACAGAATATTCCACGCCACAAAAAGAAGATTTTGCCATCATTTATATTCTTCGGCATGAAAACTTCAAACAACATCTTGTGATAAAAACATATTTACATCAATTAATTATAGACTCAATTAGTTATATTTTTAAAGGTGCAAATTGGCTAGAGCGAGAAGTTTACGACCAATACGGTGTTATATTTACAAATCATCCAAATCTGAGAAGAATTTTAAATCATAGAGAATTTATTGGGCATCCTCTACAAAAATCGTACCCCATAACAAAAGGGCAGTTTTTACATGAAGTAGATGATTTAATAGATGAGATGAATAATAGATTGCTTAGTAAAGATGTTGTTTGCAAATTGGATAATGGATACTTTAGCGAATGCAATAAAGATTTGATGTTTTTAAATTTAGGACCCTCTCATCCTGCAAGTCATGGAACAATTCGTACTTTTGTAGCCCTTGATGGAGAAACAATTGAGTGTGCAGTAAGTGAGATTGGGTATTTGCACCGTGGATTTGAAAAAAGTTGTGAAAATCACACTTATAGTCAAATAATTCCTTATACAGACCGCCTCAATTATTGTTCGGCAATTAGCAATAATATCGCTTTTGTCAAAACAATCGAGGAGATGTTAGGGGTACAAATTACCAAAAGAGCCGAGGCAATTCGTGTTATGCTCTTAGAACTCTCTCGCATTGAAGACCATCTTGTTTGTTTGGCGGCAGTTTTAGTTGACATGGGTGCTTTAACAAATTATTGGTACATGTATAATCCACGAGAAGATATTTATGATGTACTCTCAAAACTTACAGGTGCAAGACTTACAAACTCTTACATGCGAGTGGGTGGAATGGCACATGATTTATACAGTGGCTTTGAAGAAGATTTGCAAAAAGTGATTGAAAAAATAGAATATGGTGTAGAGCAAACACTCTCACTTATAAAACATAATAGAATTTTTCATGACAGAACCCAAAATGTGGGAATTATTAGTCAAGAAGATGCCCTAAGTTATGCCATGACAGGTCCAAATTTAAGGGCAACTGGAGTGAGTTTTGACATGCGAAAAGATACACCTTATTATGGATATGAAAAGTATGAGTTTGATGTGATTGTTGGAAGTGTTGGCGATGTGTATGACCGTATCATGGTGCGATTTGGTGAGATTGATGAGAGTATCAAAATTATCAATCAAGTGATGCAAACTTTGCCACAAGGGGAGATAAATATTAAAGATGCGTCCATTGTTTTACCAAAAAAAGAGGCAGTTTATACCACAATTGAGGGAGCTATGAATCAGTTTAAACTTACTTACGAGGGGATAAAAGTACCACTTGGAGAGCATTATAGTTCTCTTGAAGCCACCAATGGGGAACTTGGTTTTTTTATTGTAAGCGATGGAAGTGGAACACCTTATAAAGTAAAAGTAAAAGCTCCCTCTTTTACAAGTATGAGTGCTTATCCGCAGATGATTGAGGGCGCACAACTTGCAGATGCAATTTTAACTTTGGGGAGTTTAAATATTATCGCAGGAGAGATGGACAGATGAGTTTTACACAAGCAAATATAATAAAAATAGCCTCTTTAATGCACCGTTATCCACAAAAAAAAGCACTTGTTTTACCACTTTTGTGGTTGGCTCAAAAGCAAGAGGGGTTTATTAGTGATGAGTTCATAAATACAATTGCAGAACTTACACATATGCCTTATATGCATATTTATAGTGTTGCCTCTTTTTACACTATGTTTAAACTTCAAAAATCTGATAAAAAAACAATAGAAGTTTGTAGAACACTCTCATGTGAATTAAATGGAAGCGAAGCAATTAAAAAATATTTAGTTGAGAACTATTCTAAAAATTATGAGATTGTTGCAGTCGAATGTATGGGTGCATGTGGGGGTTCGCCAATGTGTACTATAGAGGGCAAATATATGGAAAATGTCACCATTGAAATGTTAGATGAGGTGCTTCATGGAAACTAAAATCGTTAGTAAAAATTTTGATATTCCAAACGCTCACACAATAGAAGTTGCCTTAAAAAATACAAGATATGAATCAATTCATAACCTTATTTTTCTTAAACCTCAAACTGTTATTGATATGATAAAAGCAAGTGGACTGAGAGGAAAAGGGGGCGGAGGTGCGCCTTCTGGTGCAAAATGGCAACTTGCATCTGATTATATTGGGGAAAAATATTTAGTAGTTAATGGCGATGAGAGCGAACCAGGAACTTTTAAAGATAGACAAATAATTGCAAAAGACCCCCATTTGCTTATTGAAGGGATTATTGTAACTTGTTTTGCGATTGGTGCAAAAAATGCCTATGTCTATGTACGAGGAGAATATGAAGAGTTTAGTAATATTTTGCAATTAGCCATTGATGAAGCGTATGCAAAAAACTTTTTAGGAAATGGGGCAATAATTCCTATAGATATAACAATTCATAGAGGTGCGGGTGCTTATATTTGTGGAGAAAAATCAGCTCTTTTAGAATCCTTAGAGGGAAATCGTGGGCATCCTCGCCTTAAACCAAAAAAGCCTGAACCTGAATTTTATTTTGGCAATCCAACACTTGTTAATAATGTAGAAACTATCGCTTCTGTTCCTTTTATTGTACTCCATGGTGCAGAGGCTTATAGAGCTTACGGCACAAAAGATTCAGCTGGAACACTTTTATTTGCAATCAGTGGGCATGTCAATAGCGCTGGAGTGTATGAAGTGCCTTTTGGAACAAGCATGATAGAATATATTGAAAAACTCGGTGGCGGTATAAAAAATGGTAAAAAGCTCAAAGCGGTTATCCCAGGTGGAGCTTCTACTCCTATACTTCCTGCACATTTAGTCAAAGAGGCAAAACTTGATTATGAGAGTTTAAAAGCTTTAGGTTCTTCCCTTGGAACTGGTGGCATGATTGTGATGGATGAAGATACTTCGATGGTAAAAGCTCTTAAAAATCTTTTGAGATTTTATCACCATGAATCGTGTGGACAATGTACACCTTGTAGAGAAGGAACTTCTTGGGTTGATAAAACGATGGATAAATTTATCAACAAATCTGCAACCCATGAAGATTTGCAAATTTTAAAAGGGTCAAGCAAAAGTATGAATGGACAAACAATTTGTGTTTTTGCTCCAGCTGTGAGTGGTGTAATTGATGGCTTTTTAAAACATTTTGAGGATGAATTTTTGGAGTGTATTGTATGAAAATCATGATAGATGAAACTCAAATAGAGTGCAAAGAGGGGGAACTTTTAATTGATGTGATGCTAAATAATAATATTTCTATTCCCCATTTTTGTTACCATCAAGATTTGGGTGCCGATGGAAATTGCAGAATGTGCATGGTGGAGATTAAAGGGGAAAAACGACCTCAAGTTGCATGTGATACTTTGGTAAAAGAGAATTTAGAAGTTTTTACAAAAAGCAAAAATATTAATAATGTCAAACGCTCCATTTTAGAACTTGAACTCCTAAGCCATCCTGTGGATTGCCCCATTTGTGACCAAGCAGGAGAGTGTAAATTACAAGATTATTACATGGATTATGGGCTTTATGAGAGCCATTTAACTACTCCAAAAACTCACAAAGGTAAACATATCGATTTAGGTTCTCATGTGATGCTCGACCAAGAGCGGTGTGTTTTATGTACGAGATGTATCCGTTTTACTTCTAATATTACAAAAACACATGAATTAGGAATTATTGGACGAGGCGATAATGCAAAAGTGGGCATTGCTCCAAATAAACCTTTGAGTAATCCATACGCCATGAATGTAGTAGAACTTTGCCCTGTTGGGGCATTAACCTCCAAAGATTTTAGATTTAAACAAAGGGTTTGGTTTTTAGATTCTGCAAAGAGTATTTGTCATGGGTGTTCGAGAGGGTGTAATATTTTTATTGATTACAATGAAACAAAATACACCACTGAAAAAATTCACCGTTTCCGCTCACGAAGAAATAACGAAATTAATCAATCTTTTTTATGTGATTATGGAAGGCTTAGTTATAAAGAGTTAAATGAAAAATATGAGGGGAAAATTTCTGATGTGCAAGATTTGAAAAAGCTTTTAAAAGTAGAAAAAAAAGTTGCACTTGTATCTCCATCGTTAAGTCTCGAACAACTAAAATCTGTGCAAAATTTTACACAAAAACATAAAATAGCCCTTTTTTCTTTGCCTTATTTAGATGAGAATTTTGGAGATGATTGGCTGAAAACTAATGAGAGAAGTGCAAATTTTAAAGGGGTGCAAGAGTTATTTATTAATACTTTGCAAAAGGAATTTGAAGAAGCATTCAAAAATGCAGAGTTAATTATTAACTTTGACCACCAACTCTTAAAAAATAAACCCCTAGTGCAATTTACTTCTACACAAAATGTCAATCAAGAAAATCTTGTTTTTGCTATTGCTAATTTTGCACATGAGAGTGGCACACTTATTAATTGTGATGAAATAAGACAAAGATTTGAAGCGAGTAAATATAAAAGTCAAGTGCCACGACTTGTAGAACTTTTGGAGCAGTTATCATGAATACAATTTTAATTCTTTTACCTTTAGTTTTAACACTTTTGTATTCTTTGGCAACTGTACCAATTTTAGTTTGGATGGAGCGAAGGATTGCTGCACTGATTCAAGATAGACTAGGACCAAACAGATGCCATATTCATGGGATTCGTCTTGGAGGAATTATCCAATCAGTAGCTGACATGATGAAACTTGTCTTTAAAGAGGAGTTTTTGCCCTCACATATTAAAAATAAGTTTTACTATTTAGTTGCTCCCTCTCTCGCATTTATGAGTGCATTTTTAACTTTCATGGTGATTCCTTATGCAGATAATGTAACCATCAATGACAAAACTTATTTTATGCAAGCGTTGCCTACAGATTTGGGCGTTTTGTGGTTTTTAGCTTTTGGTGGTTTGGGAGTGTATGGGATTATTTTGGGCGGTTGGGCAAGTCATAATAAATATGCAATTTTAGGTTCTATGAGAGCCACTGCACAAGTGATTGGATATGAAGTTGCCATGGGATTATCGGTTGTTTCCATGCTTATCACTTATGGGACAATTCATCTCAATGAAATGGTTGCTTATCAATCGCAAACTTTTTTTATTATCCCTGCATGGGGAATTGTTTTGCAACCTCTTGCTACTATTATTTTTATAGTTACCGCATTTGCAGAGACAAATCGAGCCCCTTTTGATGCAGCTGAGGGGGAGAGTGAGATTGT
>CAMCYC010000077.1 GCA_945883795.1 Sulfurimonas crateris
GATTGATAATTAGTCCCTCTAGATTGATAATTAGTCCCTCTAGATTGATAATTAGTCCCTCTAGATTGATAATTAGTCCCTCTAGATTGATAATTAGTCCCTCTAGATTGATAATTTGAACCCGAGTTCTTCCACGCCTCACGGCTCTAGAGGTACTTATTCACATGACCTAAACTCTTAAGAAGAGAAAGAAGAGAAAGAAGAGAAAGAAAACCATCCCTCAGTGACTTACAGTGACTTACCGTTTTACAAGACTAGCTTCCCTAATACTACACACACAATATCCTTTTGTAAATAATTTTGACAGACCTAAGAATTTCAGTTAGAGGTGCTGTGATTTTTCTTTATCTATTGCCTTATTTTTAGAATTAATATACAATTCGTAACCACTCAGCCTATGTTTCTATCTTTAAACTAAAAACAGAAGAATATTTAGAGTATTTAAAACATTTTATAACTGCTCAGCCTATCTAAAATCTTTTCAAACCTGAATAAATAAGAGTTTGAAAAGTGTGCTTTTTTAGAAAAAACTAATTTTAAATTTTATAAATCCCTAAAATATGAACTTTGTAGTTTTCTATACAGTTTAAGTAAAAAATTCAAAACAAAAAATATGGAAAAAACAATGATTGAAACAAGTGACTTACAAAATTTAAACAAACTTCTTAGAGCAAAAGCAGAAAAAGTGTTTCAAAATAAAATACCACAATTTCACAATAAAATAGATGCTATGTCAGCAGAAGAGATAATAAAAATATTTGATGAGTTAGAAGTACAAAAAATTGAACTTGAGATGCAAAATGAAAGCTTAAAAGCTACTAAAGATGCACTTAATAATGCTAAAAAAAAGTATCTTGACTTTTACAACCTAGCTCCAGTTGGTTATTTTACTATGAACGATAAAGGATTCATCACACAGGTAAGTCTTACGGCTACCACTATGCTTGGGTTTGCAAGAAGTTCTGTAATTGAAAGAAATTTTTCAAGTTTTATGTGTTTAGAGGATCAAGATAAATGCTATTTGTACCGTAAAAAAATATTAGACTCAGGAAAAACGCAATTTTGTGATATACGCATATTTAAAATAGATGGTACAAGTTTTTGGGTACATCTTGTGGGTAAATTGGTTAATGAAACTTCTATCAATATCGTTATAAGTGACATCACCGAGCGTAGAACAATAGAAGATGGATTAGAAAAAACAAGAAAAGAGTTGGAAGTTATTAAAAAAACAGCTGATGAAGCTGGTGAGTTTGCTGAGAGCATTATTAATACAATTCGTGAACCTTTGCTCGCTTTAGATCACGATTTGAGAGTTGTTACCGTCAGTCGCTCTTTCTATGAATTTTTCAAGGTAAAACCAGAAGACACTATTGGACAACTGATTTATGATTTGGGAAATAAACAGTGGAATATCCCAAAACTGCGTGAACTTCTTGAAACCATCCTTCCACAACAAACCACCTTTGAAGACTATGAAGTTGAACACAATTTTGCGACAATTGGCAGACGCATTATGCTTTTGAATGCAAGACAAATTGAACAAGCCAGAGGAAAAGAACGAATTATTCTCTTAGCTATTGAAGATATTACTGAGCGTAGAACAATAGAAGATGGATTAGAAAAAACAAGAAAAGAGTTGGAAGTTATTAAAAAAACAGCTGATGAAGCCAGTGAGTTTACTGAGAGTATAATTAATACGGTGCGTGAACCTTTGATTGCTTTAGACCAAGACCTCAGGGTTGTCTCCGTCAGTCGCTCTTTCTATGAATTTTTCAAGGTAAAACCAGAAGACACCATTGGACAACTGATTTATGATTTAGGAAATAAACAGTGGAATATCCCAAAACTGCGTGAACTTCTTGAAACTGTTCTTCCACAACAAACTACCTTTGACAATTATGAGGTCGAGCATGACTTTGCGACCATCGGTAGACGCATTATGCTTTTGAATGCTCGCCAGATTGAGCAAGTAATTGGTAAAGCACGAATTATACTTTTGGCTATTGAAGATATTACTGAGCGTAGAACAATAGAAGATGGATTAGAAAAAGCCCATGAAGAGCTAAAAGAGTTAACAACTGAATTAAAGCGTGTAGCTCAAGTAAAATCGGAATTCCTTTCAAACATGTCCCATGAGCTCAGGACACCACTCAATTCTATTAACGGTTTTTCTGAAGTATTGTACGATGAAACATTCGGTCAGCTTAATGAAAAACAAAAGCAATATGTCAATAATGTGTTAACCAGTGGAAAACATCTTCTTTTACTTATAAATCAGATACTTGATATGGCAAAAGTTGAAGCTGGAAAGATGACGCTTTCTTTATCCATATTTCAAATGCCAACTCTACTCAATGAAATTTCAATGCTAGTGACGGATTTGGTTCATAAGCGTAATATTCACATGTTGCTTGAAATTGCTGAAGACCTTTCCAGCATCGAGGCTGATGAACTTAAGGTAAAAGAAATAATCTATAATCTACTTTCAAATGCCATTAAATTTACCAATGAAGGTGGTCAAATAGGTATACGAGCAGTAAGAATGAATTCTGAAATAGAAATTGTCATTTGGGATACGGGAATTGGTATTGCATGTGAAAACATAGAGAAAATATTTGAAGGTTTTTTCCGTGTTGATTCTCCTTATACGGCTGTAACTGAGGGAACTGGTCTTGGTCTACCACTCTCAAAAAAGTTGGTTGAGTTGCATGGTGGTAAGCTTACGGTAGAATCTGAAGGAATTAACAAAGGAACTTTGGTCCGATTTACGCTGCCTATATATAGAGAAAAAGGAGATGCTCAATGAAAAATAAAGTAGTTATTGTTGATGATAATGCAAACAACCTATTGCTAGAAAAAGACCTGATGGAAGTGGCTGGTTTTGAAGTGTTTGAAGCTATAAATGGGTTAGATGGAATTGCCATGATTTTGAAGGAGAGACCAGATGTCATCATTATGGATGTTCGACTTCCAGATATGTCTGGTATTGAGGCTACTTATATATTGCGTGAAGATAAAAACATGAGTAATATTCCCGTTGTTTTTGTGACTGCTTCAGTTTTAGAGATAGAAAGACAAGCACTTATGGCTATACCAAACAGTGGATTCATAAGCAAACCAATCAATACACGCATGTTTGCCAACGAAATTAGTAAATTTATCAAATGAGTTTTCTATCACAAATAATATACAGAGGTAAGAGTATATGCAAAAAAATCCAATAATTTTAATTGTTGATGATCTACCCCAGAATATTGAACTTCTGGAAGCTTATCTTATGCCTCATGGTTATAAAATTTTTACAGCTTCAAGTGGCGTAGAAGCCCTAAACACGCTTATTGAACATCCAGTTGATCTAATTTTACTAGATGTCATGATGCCAAACATGGATGGTTTTGAAGTTACGCGTAGAGTAAGGCTTATGGATGATTTACAATTGCTTCCCATAATATTGGTCACCGCTTTACGAGATACAGAAGAGCGAATAAAAGGTATTGAAGCAGGGTGTGATGATTTTATTTCAAAACCTTTTGACAAGAACGAGCTTTTATCTCGGGTTCGCTCCCTGCTCAAAGTGAAGGCTTATAACGATTTAAAGCGTAATTATCAAAAAGAACTCGTGCTTGAGGTAACCAAAAAAATTAAAGAATTAAAACATACCAATGCAAAGCTTAACGCTTTATACGAACAAACTAATCTTGGGATGTCTTTTATAAATCAAATAGGTGAATTTATTGATGTCAATGAAAAATTTGCTGAACTCTTAGGGTATTCTAAAGATGAGATGCTTAAGTTAAATATTATTAAATTAATACATCCAGATGATTTTGAGGAGACTCAAAAAGCTTTTGAAAAAATCTCTAAAGAAAGTCTAAAATATGTGGAAATTGAAAAAAAATTTCTAAAAAAAGATGCTTCCTATATTTGGTTTCATGTAACGCTTACAGGTGTAGGAGATTCTTTAGATGCAGAGAACTTTTATGTTGCTTCCGTTTGTAAAGATATTACTGAGGAAGTTTTGTTAAGAGAGGAATTGAAATCTAAGGAAGAGATGCTTATAACTCAATCAAGACATGCTGCGATGGGTAATATGATAGGGATGATAGCACATCAATGGAGACAGCCTTTAAGTGCAATATCAATTATAGCAAGTAGCATTAAAATAAATATTGCACTTGACATCCCAATTGATAATACTATGTTAAGTCAATCTATGGATGAACTTCAAGAGCAAGTTATGTATTCAAGTCAAACCATTGAAGATTTTAAAAACTACTTTAAACCTAATAAAGAAAAAATATCAACAATGATTAGTGATGTAATGGAGAAAGCTCTTCATTTAATCAATCAAAGTTTCATCTCTAATAATATAGAAGTTCAAAAAAATTATAATCTAAAAACAGAAATAAAAATATTTTCAAATGAGTTAATACAGGTTTTTATAAATATAATAAATAATGCAAAAGATGCGATTATTTCTAATAAAATCCAAAATCCAAAAATAATGATAAATGTCTCTGAAGATGATAAAAATATCGTAGTAACAATAGCTGATAATGCTGGAGGAATGCCTTCAGAAGTTATTACGAATATTGGCAATCTTTATTTTACAACAAAAGGTTCTGGCGGAACTGGATTAGGAATGTACATGTCGAAAACCATTATTGAAAAACATTTGAATGGTATTTTAAAATGGGAAAACAAGGATGAGGGTGCATGTTTCATTGTCATCTTGCCAAAGGAGTAAATAATAAAGGCTAAAAAAAAGTTGGAAAATTTGACGACAAAATTTAAGCACTAAGACATCAGAAGTTATTAAATAGGTTTTCTATTACGGAAATATCATATTATAAAAAAGAGAGCATATGCAAAAAAATCCTGTTATTTTAATTGTTGATGATCAACCCCAAAATGTTGAACTTTTAGAGGCTTATCTTATGCCTCATGGTTATAAAATCTTTACAGCTTCAAGCGGCGTAGAAGCCTTAAATACGCTTATTGAACATCCAGTTGATTTGATTTTACTCGATGTTATGATGCCCAATATGAGTGGTTTTGAAGTTACCCGTAGAATAAGGCTGAATGATGATCTAAAACTGCTTCCAATAATCTTGGTCACTGCTTTACATGATACAGAAGACCGAGTAAAAGGTATTGAAGCAGGGTGTGATGATTTTATTTCAAAACCTCTTGACAAAAATGAGCTTTTATCTCGGGTTCGTTCCCTGCTCAAAGTGAAAGCTTATAATGACTTAAAAAGTAATTACCAAAAGGAACTAGTGCTGGAGGTAGCCAAAAGAACTAAAGAATTGGAATATGCCCTTGAGCAGATAGAAAAGGCTTCATTGGAGACAATTCATCGCTTATCCATAGCATCGGAGTATAAGGATAAAGAAACAGGCGATCATATCAAACGCATAAGCCTTTATTCTGCAGCTTTAGCCCGCCATATGGGATTAGACAAGCGTAGTGTTGAAAGCATTCTTTATGCATCACCCATGCATGATCTGGGGAAAATTGGTATACCAGACAGAATATTACTCAAACCAGGCAAACTTGATGCTAAAGAGTGGGAAAAAATGAAGCAACATACAGTTATAGGTGCAAAAATTCTCAAGGATTCTGAAACTACATTCATAAAAATGGGAGAGATTATAGCCTTGACACACCATGAAAAATGGGATGGAAGTGGTTATCCAAATGCTCTTAAAGGTACAGAGATACCTATTGCAGGACGAATTACCGCTATCGTCGATGTATTTGATGCCTTACTTTCAAAACGCCCTTATAAGAAAGCATTCTCGTTAGAAAAGACACTGGCTATTATTAACGAAGGAAGAGGAACTCATTTTGATCCTGAGGTAGTAGATGCTTTTTTTGCTATTCAAGACGAAATATTGGCTATTAGAATAGGATGTAAGAATTTCCTTTCATGACATCATTTCTAAATGCATTCTCATTGTGTTATTAATTTTAGTTAAATACTTTTCTTTTTATCTAAAGTGTATTTCACATACGCAATTGGTATAAAAAGTAAAGTCAAAAATGTTCCAACTATAAGCCCGCCAATCACAACAGCACCCAAAGGAGCAAGCCTCTCCATCCCTATAGCCCAACCAAGAGCGACAGGTATCATCCCAACACTCACACTAAAAGCGGTCATCAGTACTGGTCTGGTTCTCACTTTGATACTTTCCAACATTGCATTTGCGGGACTCTGTCCATCTTTTTGTCGTTCAAGTGCGAAGTGTACAAGTAAAATAGCATTATTGACAATCACCCCTGCTAACAAAATAAACCCAATCATCGCACTCATTGAGCTATGATAATCCAAAAGCAAGAGCATCCATGAAGCACCTGCAATCGTAAGCGGAATAGAGAGGATAATAACAATTGGAATTTTAAGGGACTCAAACATCGGTATCATCACTAAAAAAATAAGTATCAATCCAATCGCTACACTTTTTACAATCCTGCTTGAAGAATCACTAAACTGCTCCAAATCTCCTGTATGCTTCATCTTAATATTTGGGGGCAACACTATCTCTTTGCTTGCTTCCTCAAAGCTTGCCATCACATGTGAGAGTGCCTCTTTTTCTCTAAATCCAAGAATATCGATAGTATAAGAGAGATTATCCCTTGTGATTATATTTGGTTCACTGATTTGCGAAATAGTAGCAACACTCCCAAGTGGTATCATCCCTGCTCGTGATGGAATCAAAATATTTTCAAACTCTTTTGGAGATTTTATTTGATTCTTTTCGAGCATAACCCTTATAGGGATACTCACACCGTTTTGTACATCAACTTTAGAGACAATCATCCCTCGTAAAATTGGTTGAAGATAGCTGATAATTTGTTGATTAGAAACTCCATAAAAAAGTGCTTTTGCACTATCAATATCAAGAGTATAACTTTTTGTATCAATATGCCAACTCATAGTTGCACTCACTATCCCTTTTGTATTTTGCATCGCTTTTAAATATTCCTCGGCTTTTGTATATAGTGCAAAAAAATCATCTCCATAGAGTGTCACATCAATATTTGCTTTGATACTCGCCATCGCAGTCGCTCCAGCTTCACTTACTTCAAAGGTTTTGATATTTGGTATTTTTGTTATCTCTTTTTTGAGATTGTTCTCTATATTCCAAATATTTTCCTCTCTTTCAAATCTATTGACATAATTTGCGAGGATAAGAATCTCCCCTATTCCACCACCACTACCGATACTCAAAACTCCCGCTTCAGAACCTATACTAGCAGAAGTAGTTTCTAATTTTCCACTTTTTTCCAAGAT
>CAMCYC010000078.1 GCA_945883795.1 Sulfurimonas crateris
ATGGTTGCTTATCAATCGCAAACTTTTTTTATTATCCCTGCATGGGGAATTGTTTTGCAACCTCTTGCTACTATTATTTTTATAGTTACCGCATTTGCAGAGACAAATCGAGCCCCTTTTGATGCAGCTGAGGGGGAGAGTGAGATTGTAGCGGGTTATCATACAGAATATGGAGCGATGAAATTTGGGCTTTATTTTGTAGCAGAATATATTGCCATGGCAGCTTCTGGAGCTTTGATTGTAACTTTGTTTTTAGGAGGCTATCAACTTCCTTATCTCACAACAACTGAGCTTATCAATAATTTTGAAGCTATTTTATGGGTGATTATTGTTTTTGCAATTCTCACCTCTTTGCTCTTTTTGAGATGGATGAAAACACATAATATTTTTGCCATGAAGGGTTTGAATGAAACGAAAGTTTATACCACCCTTATTATAGGTTTTACAACTTTTATGATTGTTTTGATGGGATATTACGGTCTTGGTTTTGGAGAATCGCCTCAAATTGGAGTGATGCTTTTACAGTTTGTAATTTTTACAGCAAAGCTTTTCTTTTTGCATTTTGTATTTATTTGGGTGCGTTGGACACTGCCACGATTTCGGTATGACCAAACGCAAAAATTGGGCTGGAATATTTTGCTTCCTTTGTCTTTAGTAAATATTTTTATCACTGCTATTGTGGTTGTAGGGGTTAATTATGGGAATTAAAGTTGTAGAACGACATGGCAATACATTTTTAGAAAAAATCTATCTTCATGCTATTTTTGGAGGGATGAAAACAACACTTAAACATTTTACTACAAACTTAAGTGATGCTTCTAATATTCCTACTATTTGTTACCCCGAACAACTTCCACGAGATATTACACCTCGCTATCGTGGCGTTCATAGACTTACTCATCGCAAAGTGGATAATTCTATTGCTTGTGTGGCATGTTTTATGTGTGCGACTGCTTGTCCTGCAAAGTGTATTGATATTGTGGCAATTGCTCGAGAAGATGGAGTGGATGAAAAAATGCCTCAAAAATTTAATATTGATTTATTAGAGTGTGTTTTTTGTGGCTATTGTGTAGAAGCTTGTCCATGTGATGCCATTCGCATGGATAGCGGACTTTATTCAGTAATTGGGCAAAAAAGAGAAGATTTTATCTATACAAAAGAGAAATTACTTAGTATTAAAGGGATTTCACAAGAGGAGTACAGTCTTGCAAAATGAGATTTTATTTTTTATTTTAGCATTTATTGCAGTTGTGAGTTCGCTTACCATGATAAGTGCACACCGACCAATTGATTCGGCTTTGAGTTTTATTGTCACGCTTATTAGTATCGCAGCACTTTTTGCACTGACGAATGCTACATTTTTATTTGTGGTGCAACTGATTATCTATGCAGGAGCAATTCTTTCACTTATCATTTTTATTATCATGTTTTTGAATATTAAAGATGATAATTTACCTGATGAGAAATATAAAAATAGATGGCTTTTGGCAACTTCAATTATTATTTCCCCATTTTCAGCAATTTTGATTGATTTGATTTTACGAAGTGATATTGCTATAAAGAGTGTAAGCGATACAAAATTTGGCACAATCCAAGATGTGGGTTTAACACTTTTTAGCGAATGGGTATTGCCTTTTGAGCTTGTTTCTATTTTGTTACTTGTTGCACTTGTTGGTTCTGTAACGCTCTCAAAAAGGGAAAATTGATGCTCAAATCTTACATGATACTTTCTATTATTCTTTTTTCTATCGGTGTCGTTGGACTTATTAGCAGACGCAATATTATCGTAATTTACATGTCTATTGAACTTCTTTTAAATGCAGTAAATTTATCTTTAATTGCAATTAGTGCAGATTTAGGAGAAAGTTCTGGGCAAATTATCTCTTTGATTATTATTGCCATTGCAGCAAGTGAAGCAGCTCTCTTTATGGCTTTGTTTGTGGTACTTTTTCGTAATCGTGGTTCACTTGATGCAAACTTATTTGATATTTTAGGGGAAAAACATGACTGACGCACAGTTATTAAATGTTTTACTTCTTGCACCTCTTTTGAACGCACTTTTGATGTTTGTTATCAATTTTAGTTTTAAAAATGTGAAGCAATTTATTTACACTTTTTTTGCTTTACTAGGTTCTGGAGTCAGTGCTATTGTGGCAATTTATATCGCTTTTATCAATTATAGTGAGCATAAACTTTTGGTATCGCACCTTTTTACATGGTTAGATATTTCCAATTTTAGCGTTGAGGTGAGTTTAAGGGCAGATGCTCTTGGAAGTTTTATGATTTTGTTTGTTGCACCTGTAAGTTTTTTAATCCATATTTATGCAACGGGTTACATGGATAAAGATAAAAGTTATGGAAGATTTTTTATCTATTTTAATCTCTTTGTATTTTTTATGTTGTTGCTTGTTTTAGCAGATAATCCAATTCTCATGTTTATCGGTTGGGAAGGGGTTGGGCTTATCTCTTATGCTTTAATTGGTTTTTATATAGAAGATGTAAAAAACACTTATGCAGGAAATAAAGCTTTTATTCTCAACCGTGTAGGAGATTTTGGATTTTTAAGTGCTTTGATGCTTTTGTTTGTCATGATTGGAGATTTAGGTTTTAGTTTTGATGCTATATTTGCTCATCTTATTGGAGTTGATAGCTCACTTCTCTCTTTTATTGCTCTTTTGCTTTTTGTGGGTGCTATGGGAAAATCAGCCCAAATTCCACTTTTTGTATGGCTTCCAGATGCCATGGCAGGACCTACTCCCGTTTCTGCTTTAATTCATGCAGCGACTATGGTAACTGCTGGAGTTTACATGGTAGCAAGGTTTGCACCACTGTATAATATGGCAGTGGATGTTTCACTTTTTATCGCTTATATTGGAGCGTTTAGTGCTTTATTTGCTGCAATAGTTGCCACACGACAATATGATATTAAAAAAATTCTCGCTTACTCCACCATGAGTCAATTAGGTTTTATGTTTATGGCTCTTGGAGTGGGTGCGTATTCGACTGCACTTTTTCATATGTTTACTCATGCATTTTTTAAAGCACTTTTATTTATGGGTGCTGGGGTAATTATTGTTGCCTTTCATCATAAACAAGATATTCGTGAACTTCGTGGGATTCGATACAGTGTACCTTTTGTATTTTTGATGATGTTTATCGCTTCATTAACAATAAGTGCAATTCCCCCATTTTCCGCATTTTTTTCAAAAGATGCCATTATGAGCACACTTTTTGCAAGTGGACATTTTGATATTTTTATCATGGCATTAGTCGCTTCACTTTTGACCGCTTTTTATATGTTTAGAATGGTGTTTGTCCTCTTTTTTAGCGAGAAATATCAAGAGGTAACGCAAAAAAGTAGTAAAACTATGTTTTATCCTATGGGTATTTTAACATTACTTACTCTCTTTAGCGGTTTTTGGAATCTTCCTGAAATCTTTGGTGGAAATTTAAATATATCACATTGGCTTCATCTTGCAGATAAAAGTGCAACGCTTTCCCATGAAACTGAGTTTCTTTTAATGTTAGGAAATACACTTTTAATAGTTGGAGTTATTTATTACGCTTATAAAAAATACGCCTATGCAGATGGGATTGAACAAGAGAAGCAGATAGATTTTCTTACAAATAAATTTTATATTGATGAGATTTATCATGTGCTTATTGTAAAACCTTTAGGATTTGTATCACTCTTTTTTGATAAAACAATTAGTGCTTTTTTAATAGATAAAAGCATTAATAATCTTGCCTTTTTATACGGCAAACTTGGAAAGCTTTTTTCCCGTATTGAAAATGGAAATGTTCGCTTTTATGCTCTTTATATTTTATTTGGAGTGGTGTTTGGATTTATCTATCTCTATCTATTATTAGGGGCTTTTTTATGAGTGTTTTAACTACTCTGATTTTTTTACCAATTGTCACTGCATTGATTTTATTTTTAACAAGAATAAATATCCATATAGTCAAAGTTATTTACATGATTGTGACCTTTATCGTGATGTTTTTGGCCATGAAGCTATATATCCATTTTGACCCAAATAGTCCCATGTCATGGGTTGAGTTTCACCCTTGGATAGTACAATATGGAATAGCTTATCATATTGGAGTGGATGGCGTTTCTTTGGGGATTGTGATGATGAATGCGATTATCATGCCACTTGTAGCAATTGCACTTTATAAACAAAGGGATAAACGAGGATATTGGATAAATCTCCTTTTTGTGCAAGGCGGAATTATGGGAGCTGTTTTATCTCTCGATTTGATGCTGTTTTATCTTTTTTGGGAAGTTATGCTCTTGCCAATATTTTTTATGATTGGACTTTTTGGTTACAATAAAAACCATTTTTTTGCCATGAAATTTAATATGTATACTATTTTTGGCTCTCTTATGATGCTTATCTCAATTTTGTATCTCGCTGTAGCATATAAAACAGAGTTTGGTTCGTACTCTTTTGATTTGTATGATTTGAAAAATACCCATTTAAATAGTGTGGAATCGCTTTTTGTTTTTAGTGGTTTTATGGTTGCCTTTGCAATTAAAATTCCTATTTTTCCATTTCATACATGGCTCAGTGATACTTATCGAAGCGCACCTATTGGAGCAGTTATTGTCATGTCTGCTTTGATGGCAAAACTTGGAGCTTACGCTATTTGGAGATTTTTATTTACACTTTTAGAAAAAACTTCTCATGAAGTGGCAAATTATTTTATAGCTCTTGGACTTTTTGGACTTATATTTTTTGGAATTTCTGCTATGAGTCAAACCCATCTCAAGCGGATGTTTGCACTCTCTTCGGCTTCACATCTCTCTTTAATAGTGGTTGGATTTTTTATTTATGATGTGTATGGACTCACTGGTTCATCTTATTTGATAGTGGCACATGCACTCTCCTCTTCAGCACTTTTTTTGATGGTTGGGATGATGTATGAGAGAACGCAATCTCATTATTTAGAAGCACTTGGGGGAATTGCAACTGTTGCTCCTCGCTTTGCTTTTTTCTTTGCTTTTTTTGCTCTTAGTATTGTTGGAGTTCCTTTGACTGCTGGATTTGTGGCAGAGGTTTTAATAATTCTTGGGGCATTTGATTATAATATTTATGTGGGGTTTATCACAGCAACCACAATTTTAATTGCTATGCTTTTTATGTTTAAAATGATAAGTTCTGTTTTGTATGGAAAAGTGACACAAGCGACTCAAAACTTTCAAGACCTTCGCTTTCATGAGTTTATTGCTTTAGTTCCGTTGGCTTTATTGGTAGTTGCCATGGGGATTTTTCCAAACTATTTTATTAAAAAAATTGAGCCAACTGCTTTATCTTATACAGTTGAAAAAAAGGTGAGTATCCATGAGTAACGAATTAACAGCACTTCTTATTCCTGCACTTTTACTTGCAAGTGCTATTTTTATTTTACTCTTTGGCTTGAGTTCTTATTACACCAAAAATAGGGGTTATTTTATAACCTTAGCAACACTCTTTATCACTTTTTTTATCTCGGCAAGTAAAATAAATACACTGTATTCGATAAAAGTTTTGCCTGAATATTTTAACTCCATGATAGTCTACGATACTTTTAGTGCCACTTTTATCACGCTCTTTTTGCTTGGTGGTTTTTTGACTTTGGCAATTGCAAAATCGTTTATAGATAAAACAAACTTTTTTACCCATGAAGCCTTTGTACTTTTTCTTTTTTCCCTTTTTGGCATGGTAGTGTTAACTATGGCAAATGAACTTTTAACTGCTTTTATATCGCTAGAAATTGCTTCGATGTCTGTTTATATTTTGGTGGGAATCAATCGCAATTCCCTTAAAGCTTCAGAAGCATTTTTTAAATATTTACTTTTAGGTTCTTTTGCTGCTTCATTTTATCTACTTGGGATGATGCTTATTTATGCACAAGCAAAAAGTACACATTTGGATGTGATAGCAGAGTATATTTTAACTACAGATTTTGATGCGCAACTTCTTATTATTGCTGGCGGTATGCTCATTATGCTCACTATCATGTTTAAAATAGCAGCAGTTCCCTTTGGTGCTTGGGTTTTAGATGTTTATGAAGGTGCATCTTTACCCATCACTGCTTACATGGCGGGTGTCTTTAAAATTGCAGTTTTTGCTTTTGCTTTGAGGATATATTTGCATGATTATAGTTGGTTTGAAGTGATTTATGACCCACTTCTAATATTTGGTGCTATGGTCACCATTGTTGTTGGTTCTTTGTTGGCAGTAATTCAAAGCAGTGTAAAAAAGATGCTTGCCGCTTCTTCTGTTGTACATAGTGGCTATTTACTTATCGCTTTTGCCTCTATTGAAGCCAATAATCAAGATGCAGCAAGTGCAATCATGTTTTATCTTTTTGCTTATTTTATTAGTGCAATAGGTGCTTTTGGAGTTTTAAGTTATATAAGCAAAGGGAGCGATAAACTTATCTCATTTGATGATTTAGATGGACTTGGACAAGATAGACCTATTATCGCAGCTTCACTTAGTTTATTTTTACTCTCACTCGCAGGTTTTCCATCGACTATTGGTTTTATCGGAAAATTTTATATTTTTACTGCAGCAATAGAATCAGGCTACACATTTTTAGCACTTTTTGGAGCAGTGAGCGCATTTATTTCTATCTATTATTATTTTAAAGTAATTGTGCATATGTATTTTAAAGAGAGTGCACATCTTGATATCCATTACGGTTATAAGGTTTCACTTGCTTTTATTATAATTTCTGCAATAATAGTTTTATGGGGCGGGATTGGTACTTCGTTATTATTAAATATTCCAGGGATTAATGCACTCAATGATTTGAGTAAATATTCTATAGAATCGCTTGGATTGTGAGTTATAATAAATAGTTCAAATTTCCATAGAAAAGCATAGAAAACCTACATTTCTGTAGTGTTTCCATTGCTATCCTACTTTCATTCTTTCATCTTGCAAATAACCCTTAAAATAAGGATTAGAAGCTAAGATGTTAGCCAAACTATTGTGGCATGTG
>CAMCYC010000079.1 GCA_945883795.1 Sulfurimonas crateris
TATAGGGGTTTCAAAATTCAATAATTCGTCTATTTTTCTAAAAATACCTGTTTTTACATAAAAAAAGTACTTTTCCAAATTTATTTAGTTTCTCAAACTTCCAATAAATAGGCACTTCTAGGCATCTACTGGGTGCTGAATGGTTACCATTTTCTTTAATTTGAACTTTTGCGTCACTAGAGTATTAGAGAATAAAATGTTCTAAATTAGGTGCTATTTTTTTAATATTTACTTTCATTTACTTTGGATTAAATCTTGATTTAAAGTGGAATCTTATATTTTTGTCAATTTAATAAATGGAGTTAGTTATGAGTATCAATTCAATAAGTTCAGGTCAAATGAATGTAATGCAGATGAATAGTTCTAGTAGATCGAGTGAGATGAGTACAGATCAAAAATCATTCGTTACAGATTTACTTTCACAATATGATGCAAACTCTTTATCAAAAGATGATGCAAAAGAGATTGTAAAATCTCTTCAAGAAGCTGGGATTGAGCCATCTAAATCACTTCAGAGAACTATGGCTTCTGTAGGATTTGATGCAAAAGAGATTGGAGATTTAGCAGAGGTTGGTCGAGGCGGAGCAAGTCAAGGGCAAAGACCGATGGGACCACCACCTCCAAAGAAAGAGGAGATGTCAAGCGTGTCTGATTTATTACAAAGTTTACTCGATTCACAAAGTAGTGATTCAACAACAAGTAACACTTCTACTACTTCTAGTAACTCTTCAACCTTTGATACTATTTTAGATTATACAAATAAAATTGTAAGCCTCAAAGATAATGCAAAAACACAAGTGATGGATATTTTGAATACATATAATTCAGAGGATAATACACTCTCAAAAGAGGATACGCAAAAAGTTGTACTCAACTCATTGAGCCAGATTTTAAAAGATTCAGATAATTATAATAGAATGTCATTTTATGCATAATTATTCTAAAAGGAGGGAGTTATGATTAATATTTTAATGATTGAAGATGACCCAGAATTTTCTCTGTTTTTGGGGGAATATCTTGAAAAATACAATATTAAAATAACAAACTTCCAAGACCCATATTTAGGGCTTAGTTCTGGTGTAGACAATTACGATTTACTTATTTTAGATTTAACGCTTCCTGGAATGGATGGGCTTGAGGTATGTAGTGAAGTGGTGAGAAAATATGATATCCCTATCATCATTTCAAGCGCAAGAAGCGATTCTACTGATAAAATAATGGGTTTGCAGATGGGTGCTGATTACTATTTGCCAAAACCTTATGATCCTAAAGAGATGTATGCTGTTATTCAATCTCTTTTGAGAAGGATAAAAAAGAACAGTAGACCTATCACGCAAAGTGATTTTACTTATGATAAATCAAGCTTAAAGATCACCTTTAAAGAGCAAGATTTAGATCTTACACATGCAGAATATGAAGTTATGCTTTGCTTGTTACATAATAAAAATGCAGTTGTATCAAGAGAACAGATTGTAGAGAGTTGTGAGAGCTTGAGTGATAGTTATTCTAAAAGCTTGGATGTAATTATTGGCAGGCTTCGTACAAAATTGGGAGATGATTCAAAAAATCCAAGATACTTACACTCCATTCGAGGTTTGGGATATAAAATTTCACAATGAAAATGACACTCTCTTTAAAAACAAAAATAACAGTTGTATTTACTTTTTTATTTATCTTCCTTATTTTTGCAATGCTACCATTTCATCATATGCAAGAGATGCATGAGCATGAGAAGGTGACTAACTACTACGAAAGACTTGCTCAAAACATCAAGAGAAAAAGACTCTCTCCAGAAGATGTAATTAATTATTTGCAAAATAATAATTTTACGCGTGCTCGCAATCCACAACAAATAATGCATGACGCAAAAAGACCTCTCATAAGAACAGAAGGGTTTGAAGTTATAGAGCTAGAGCAGAGTTTTTATCTACATGTTATAACTCCAAACTTTAAAATACTTTTTAAAGATGAAACTAATAAATTCGAGAGAAACTTCTTAGATGTTTATCTTTTTATATTCATTGTAATTTTATTTGCATTTATATACTATCTTATTATCAAAAATATCAATGACGCAGAACATCAGCTCAAATCAAGAAAACTCTTTTTACGAACAATCATGCATGAACTAAAAACTCCAATTGCCAAAGGGAGAATAGTCAGTGAACTAATAGATGATGAAAAGCAAAAAAATAGAATTATTACAATATTTGAGAAGTTAAATCTTTTAATAGATGATTTTGCAAAGATAGAACGTATTGTCTCAAACAACTATACGCCAAATATGTTTGGATGTAAAATAGATGATGTTATCAATAGATCTATAGATATATTGATGCTCGAAAATAGAGATAATATAATACGCCAAAATATATCCACAAAAAAATTAAATGTAGATTTGGAACTTATCTCTTTTGCAATCAAAAATCTTATTGATAATGGTTTGAAATACTCAACCGATGCAAAGGTAATCATCAAAGAGGAGGAGGATAAACTCCTCATTATTTCTAACGGAGCGCAACTACAAAAGCCTTTACATGAGTATTTTAAGCCTTTTCATACTGATACCAAAAATAAAACACATGGCATGGGACTTGGCTTATATATTGTGTATTCTATTTTACAAATGCATCACATGAAGCTAGAATACGAATATAGGGAAAATCAAAATATTTTTAGTGTTGTTTACTTTCATTTACTTTGAGTTTTATTTTTATTTAAATGGTAAACATACAATTATTATATTTTTAAGCGGAGGTTTTACACATGTTAGGTAAACACAAAATAGGGTTACTTTTTATTACACTTGGAGTACTCGCATTTGTTGGGTGTGGTAGCAGTTCTTCAACGACACAACCAGAATCAACGAGTTCATCAAGCTCATCAAGTATAGCATCAGCGACTACCAGAGATATTACCAATGCCCTTTTAAGTAATCGAAGTGCAAATTGTGAGGCGTATGTTAATCTTTACCAATCCATGGTACAAGATGTCATTAATAATACAGATTTTAAAGGCTCGCTTAATATCTCAGTTGAGAATAAAAAATGCTATTTTACTTCCAATGGTATTCCAAACTATGATTTTAATGATGGTACTGGAAATTTTGCTACAAGAGTATCTGAGCAAAGTATCAACTATGAAATTACGGCATCTCCCACTAAAGCCTCCACCCCTACAGCACTTTCTTTGCAATATGATAATGCCATTATTCTCAATGGTATTAAAGTAGATATCTTAGCGGCTGCTTGTTATGGTGTAGCAGATGAAAAGATAGGATGTAATGACATCAATACCCCTTGGAGGCTTGACCCGATGTCCCCATTAACAAGGTTTGGTGCGGACTCTCATCATGCACATACTCAACCCAATGGTGAGTATCACTACCATGGCTCTCCTGAAGCACTTTTTGATACTGCTGGGAGTGCAGAGTCTCCTGTTATAGGTTTTGCTGCAGATGGATTTCCTATTTATGGACCCTATATTAGCGCAGATGGTGGGATACGCAAAGTGACCTCTAGTTACCAACTCAAAAGTGGTAATCGTGAGGCAATTCAAGGTGTAAATCCTGGAGGCTTTTATGATGGCACTTATCGTGATGATTATGAATATGTAGCAGGTAAAGGTGACCTTGATGAGTGTAATGGCATGACAAAAGATGGAGCGTATGGTTACTATGTGACAGATAGTTATCCTTGGATATTGGGTTGCTATCAAGGGATTCCTGATGAATCTTTTAAAAAGTAGTTTGTGATGCAGATATCTATCCCTATTCCAACCCATTTACAACTCCATGGAGGTGGATTTGAAGCAGGTTTTTTTCACCCTGTTTTGGGATTTGACCATCTTTTGGCTATGGTGGCTGTAGGTATCATCTCCACACTCATAGGAGGCAGAGCCATCTATCTTGTTCCTTTTAGTTTTGTAGCTGTCATGATTGTGGGGAGTCTTTTTGGTGTTTATACCTCTTTTGCACTTTATGATGAATTTGGTATTGCTTTATCTGTGATATTGTTGGGACTCTTGATTGCTTTTGAGTATAAAACCTCTCTTGTTTGGAGTAGTGTTCTTGTGACATTTTTTGCTTTTTTTCATGGACACGCACATGGAGTGGAGATACCAAATGCATCTTCTATCATGAACTACATCACAGGATTTATGCTAGCGACGATACTTTTGCATATCTTAGGGGTTTTTATAGGTATCATGAGTCAAAAAACAAACACAGGGATAACTTTTTTATCACATATAGGCTCGGCTATGGTAGGTATAGGGATATATATTTTTTATCTACTATTGCAAAAAAGCTCACTCTTTTGATGTGTGAGATTGAAATTCTAAGATCAATACCTTAGCCAAAAAATATCCTTAAGCAGCCTCCTCAGATGAATGAATAGCCCCAAGATTAGCAATTTTAGAAAAACCTTCTGAATTAAATATTCATTACTTCCTTTCATCATATCTTTTTTAAAAAAAGAGATATTTAAAAATCCCTATATTTAGGGATTTCTATAACATTGAGATATTGACATATTGATTTTAAATTAGATTTATTTATAGACATTATTTAGCTTCTTGGATTTTTCATATTCTTCCAGAATCCCATAAAATAGGGATTTTTAATTATTTCTTTTTTTGAATTAGGTATGGTGAAAGAGAGAGAAAAGTAAAACTATAATAATTAAATATTATTTATAAATATTTTATAGACTTATCTTCTACTTTTCTAAATCTACTGATTATCAATTTATAGTCAATATATTTAGAATAAAAACATATATTAATATAAAAGAATAAAAATATTAATATAAAATAATTATAGAAATCCCTAAATATAGGGATTTTTAAATATCTCTTTTTTTAAAAAAGGTATGATGAAAGGAAGATTATATATCATAAACTCAATCTTACGAATGCATTCTATGCAACTTGAATATGAATATAAAGAAAATCAAAATATTTTTAAAATCGTTTACTCTCGTTTACTTTGAGTTTTAGTTCCATTTAAATGATAAATATAAAATTATTGTATTTTTAAATGGAGTTTGTAATTATGAAGGTTTCAAAATATAACAGAGAACTTTTGAGTTCTCGTCTTGTAGTAATATTACTAGGTTTTGGTAGTTCAGTTTCAAGCAATGTAGCAGAATTTACCAATTCGAAATCAATAAATGAGGCTGTTATGTCAGGTAAAAACAAGATGCTACTAATGCTTTTTGTCCTTGGAGCACTCACGTTCATCGGCTGTGACGACAGTTCATCAACAACAGGCGATACATCCGAAATAACGGACACAACGCCTACGAAAAGCAGCTATTCGATAGTCACTACTGGTCAAACAAAGACCTACAACGCCACAGAGGAGATTGTCACCCCTTCTGCTGGGCAGGCATTCTACGGACAAGATGCGCAATTTTCAGTTATTCAGCCTAGTTACACCAAAAGTGATGATGGTCTGACCGTAAAGGACAACATCACAGGTCTTACTTGGCAGCAAGATTACGATAACAGTGCAGTTTACTGGACGGATGCCAAAGCTGTTCCAGCAGTCCTGAACGCACAAAATTACGGCGGCTATAGTGACTGGCGTCTTCCCACTATCAAAGAGTTGTATTCCCTATGGAACGGTAGCACTGGTTGGCCGTTTATTGATGCAGAGACTTTTCCCATCAGTTACGCAAGCCAAGATGATCTCAGTCATGCAATATTTTGGAGTGCCACAAAGTATGTAGGACTGCTTCAAAGTACTGAAGATGCAAGCTCTGGTGCAGATGTTGGCACTGGTGTAGAAATGGCGTTCGGCATAAATTTTGGCACAGGACATATCAAGGCATATTCCCTCAATGTAGGACCAAAACACTTGCTCCGTTGTGTTCGTGGTGATATTTATGGTGTCAATAATTTCAAAGATAATAGTGATGGAGCTATTACAGACTCAGCCACAGGCTTGATGTGGTCTCAAGCAGATAGTGGAGTTGGAATGGATTGGGAACATGCACTGGCATTTGCCCAATCCCAAAATGCTGCTAACTTTCTTGGTCATAATGACTGGCGATTGCCAAACACCAAGGAGCTCCAAAACATCGTCGATTATACCCGTTCTCCTGGTGCAACAGATAGAACACAAGTGGGACCTGCTATCAATCAGCTGTTCAATTGCACTGAAATCACCAACGAAGCTGGGGATGTCGATTATCCTTGGTACTGGACAAGCACTACCAATCCTGGACTCCCAAGCAACACAATCTACGACACCGCATGGTATGTAGCATTTGGGATGGCTGTAGGTTCCGATGGAAAAGACCTTCATGGGGCGGGAGCCGTACGCTTCGATGGGAAGGTTCAAGGAGAATTAGTCGGTCAATCACGGTATTTGAACTATGTTCGCTTGGTGCGAAACACAAAATAGACAAAACATAAAATCAAAGGAATTTATCATGTCAAAAAAGAAAATAACATTGCTGTCGGATAAGAACTCCATCTCACGATTATACTACTCCAGAAAAATCAAACATGTTTTTAAAAATCTAAGTTCCAAATAAGCTAAAACAACACATTAGTTAAGCATAAAAATTTCAAAAAAGTTGTCTTAATTTTTCAGTACAGTATATTGGTGGGGAGATAGGTTTAGGGGTGAAGTTTTAAAAACTAGATTGTTACACTTTACTCGCAATGACAAAAAAACTATCATTGCGAGACCTCATAAAAATAAGCTTTTAATGAAAAATCTCCCATCTAAACAGACACTTTTGCTATAATCCTCATAAAAATCAAGGGAGAACCATGCAAAGAAAACTTATAACTTTTGATTGGCAGCAATTCTAACTATGCCAAAAAAACCATCCCATAAAAACAAAGCGTTTCAAAAAAATCTTCTCTATACTTAAAGTAATATAAATCATAAAAAACTCCTTATCAAAAATCAGCGTAAAATCGAGCAATTTCCAAGGTAAAGGCATCA
>CAMCYC010000080.1:0-6937 GCA_945883795.1 Sulfurimonas crateris
TCATGAAGCCTGTAAACTTTTGCCATGTTTTCATCAGGATTTACGATGATATAATACTCCACACCCTCTTTTTCATAGATGTTAAATTTTATTCCCGTATCTTTTTTGGCAGTCGATTTTGAGAGAACTTCAAAAATGATTTTTGGTGCTTTTGTGATGTACGCTTCATTTTTTGGTTTATGGCAAATCACGCTGTTGTCAGGTTGGAGGATGGTATCCTCCCTTATTTTCCAGTCGATTGGCAAAAGTGCTTGACAAGTTTTGCAATCTTTGAGATTATTTTTTAATTCCCATGCAATATTATTACTAATACTCTGATGCTTTATCATCGGAGCAGGGCTCATGGCGTATGCTACACCGTATATCAATTCCCAATTTCCTTCCCACATTTTATATTCTTCATAAGTGTAGTACGGAAAATCTTCAATTCTTAGTGTACCCATAAGCAACTCCTCTATTTTTAGTTCAATTATTGTACTTGATTTTTGCTAAAACTTCATACATAAATTCAGCTCTCTCCCAATCCTCAAGCGTATCAATATCCTGAACTAAATGGCGTGGTAAAACTATGGGAATACTATCTTTTCCAAACATAATTTCATTTGACTTTTCATGTAATTTTGTCCAATAAAATTGCCCTGCATCTTGATATGCTTCTTCTAAATCTTGACTTCGTGTCATGTAATGCTCTGGTGTAAACATTTCACATCTTCCATCACTATTTAATTTAAAAGTTCTTTGAATTGGAAAGGGCATAGAGGTTGCACTAAAGGCATTTATTGCATCACTATTTCTTAATTTTTCAAACCCTTCTCTAAGATATTTTGATTGTAAAAGTGGAGCAGTTGCATAAATTGTGCAACAATAATCATACACTTCACCCTGATTTTCTAAATATTTTAAAGTGTGGTTAATCACTTCTTGTGTTCCCGTAAAATCATCTGCCAACTCTTTTGGGCGGATAAAAGGGATTGAAGCACCATAATTTTGTGCAATCTCTGCTATCTCTTCATCATCGGTTGAAACTATCACTTTTTCAAAAAGTTCTGAATCTAATGCCACTTGAATGGAATAAGCAATAAGAGGTTTACCAAAAAAATCTTTGATATTTTTTCTTGGAATTCTTTTGCTTCCACCTCTTGCAGGAATTATGGCTATTGCTTTATTGCTTGACTTCAATATTTTGTTCCTTCAGAATAACAAATCATTTTTTATAAGCAACTTTTGTACCCATTTTTTAAGATATTTCTTGAGCACTTCTAATTTGCCCCAAAGCTATCCCTCCATCATTAATTGCACTTTCTTGTTGATGATAATATTTGATATTTTGTGCCTCTAGTTGTTTGCTTGTTAGTTCAACTAATGTTTTATTTTGAAAAACCCCGCCACTTAAAATAACTTCCATTTTTTCTAGTTTTGCAATATCAAGTATTATTTTGGCTAAAGTATTGATAAATAGAGTGTTGAGCTTTTTTTTGTCATTTTGATTATTCAAAATATATGCGACTATTTTTATATCTATTATCCCATCTTTGAGGGTATAATTGAGAGATTCTTGTATGTTTGTATCATAGTGACTCTCGCATAAAAGCCCACTTTCTCCTTCATAACTTGTTTTTTGTATCACTCCAGATAAGGAAGTAACTGCATCAAAAATTCTTCCAACAGATGAACTTAAAGGGGTATTGAGATTTTTTAAATAGCTTTGATGGAGTATTTGTATCTGTTCATGTGAAAAAGATTTTATTGTTTGTAAATCAAGTTTCAACACATTTTCTAAAGAAAGAGCATCAAAGAGGAGGCTTAATCCTACTCTTCTTGGCTCTTGTATAGCCTTTTCTCCGCCTAAGAGTTTTATTGGTTTGAAGTGGTATTTTCTTGTATTTCCCACAAAAATTTCTCCACCCCAAAGTGTGCCATCTTCTCCATACCCAGTGCCATCAAAACTAAAACCTAAATAATCGCCATAAAGTCCAAACTCTGCTTTGCATGCGTAAATATGTGCCAAATGATGTCCAACTGCTATGAGTGGTTTGTTTTGCTTTTTTGCCCATTGGGTTGTCATGTAAGTTGGGTGTTTATCATGTATGATTACATCGGGTTCAAAATTATAAAATCTTTGAAAACTCTCTAAAGTTTGCTCAAAAAACTCAAAGGCTTCTAGTGAATTTAAATCACCAATATGGGGAGAAAGTATAATGCTCTCTTGCACGACAAACGCTATCGAATTTTTTGCATTTGCTCCAATAGCCAAAATTTTTTTATCGCTTTTTGTGGGCAGTTTTAGAACTTTTGGGGCATAACCACGAGCAAGTCTTAAAACTTGTGTTTTACCATGGACAACCTGAACCAAACTATCATCCACACCATTAATAATCTCTCTATCAAAATCCAAAATATACTCAATAAAGGGAAGCTTTTTAAAAATATTTTCCACTTTTGTAATCACAGGTTCATGTCCAAGATTTGCACTTGTGGCAACTATTGGATTTTGGAGATGTTCAAACAAAAGATGATGTAACGGTGTATAAGGCAAAAAGCACCCTATTCTATCAATATTTGGTGCTATAAATTGTGAAATTTTTGACTCTTTTTTTTTCAAAATAACTATAGGTGCTTCTTTTGAAGTGAGAAGTTGTTCCTCTTTTTTATTCACATGTGAATAACTTTTTATCTGTTGTAGATTTTTACACATAATTGCAAAAGGTTTTGTAGCTCTATTTTTATGAGTTCTTAGTTTTACAATTGCCTCATCATGTGTAGTATCACAAACTATATGAAACCCTCCAATTCCTTTGATAGCAATGAGTTCTCCAGCTTTTAGAAGCTCTGCAACTTTTTGAAATTTTGCATTATCATCTATTTTTAATTCTACACCTTTAGCAATTAATTTTAATTGTGGTCCGCAATTTTTACAAGAGATAGGTTGTGCATGGTATCTTCTATTGTTTGGATTTATGAACTCGTCATGGCAAGATTTACACATGACAAACTTTTGCATAGAGCTATTTTTTCTATCATAAGGAACAGTTTTAATAATCGAGTATCTCGGTCCACAGTTTGTGCAGTTTGTAGCAAAATAGTTTTGGTATTTTCCATCTTTTTTTATATCCTCCAAACACTCATGGCATGTGGCAATATCGGGAGAGATTAACGCTGTTTTTGAGATTTTTAAATTATTTGCACTTTCTTTTATCTCAAATGATTTTTCATAAAGCAATTGTTTGTAAGAGGTTTGCAGTGAATCGATTCTTGCAAGTGGTGGTAGTTGTGGATATAATTGTTCTTCAAAAGAGGCGATATTTTTTGCTAAACCCTCAATTTCAAACTCAACTCCATCCATTCCATTTTTGATAAATCCAACAAGAGAATACTCAAGAGCAAGTCGATAAATAAAAGGTCGAAACCCAACGCCTTGTACTAAGCCTTGGATTTTGAAAGATTTTCTTAAAGGCAAATTCATCATAATGAGAATTTACACTTGAGTATTACATGCCAGGGATTCTTGGAATTTTGTTTAATTTTGAATTTTTACAATACCAACCCCAACCTTTTTTGAGTAAATGTCCAATAAAAGGCATAGGAATCATTTTGCCACCTTTATCATTTCGATATACAAATGCTGCACCATCGCCACTGTCCATAACGCATAAAATATTGATATGCTCTTTGTAACCTTTTCTTTTACTTGAACCTTTTTCTATCTCTTTGATATTATAAGCAACATTTCTTGCCATAACTTCAGCGACATGCCCTTGTTTTGCTCTCCATTCAGGACCTTCAAGTACGGCACTATCACCTATAGCAAAAACATTATATCTTTTAGGTGTTTCATCAAATTTTGGGGTTACTTCGCAGTAGTCGTTGATATGAACAAATCCAGCTTCATTGAGTGGCAAATCGGAACTTTTGATAACATCATGTCCATCACCTGCAGGGATAAACATTGTAAAATCACTTTCTAATTTTGTATCATCTTCAAAGACTATTCCATCTTTTTCAAAACGCTTCATTTTTTTACCAAAATGTTTTTTAATATTTAATCGTTCAAAAAACATATCCATCATGTCTAACGCTTTTGGTCCCATTCTTGCACCTGGTTTATCCATTGGAGCAAAAAAAGTGAGTTCAAATTTATCTCGAATTCCTAATTTTTTGAGTTGATGATGCACATTAAAGATTACTTCAAAAGCAGGACCACCACGAACATTACTTGCATCTTTTGGATTACCACCAAATCCCATAGCAATTTTACCGCCACCGATTTTTATAAGCGCATCAATTTTCTCTTTGATTTTGATTGAGTCTGTTGGCACACCGCAAATAGAGAGAGTATTTTCAAGACCCGCATGTTTCATTTTGCCACTACCCATGGCAACAACAAGATACTCATAGTTATACGAACCATTTGCACACACAATTTTTTCATCTTTTGAGATAATCTCTTGCACTTCATCCACGATAAGTTCAAATCCATGCACTTTTGATAATCGGTTTAAATCAACACAAATATCTTCAAATTTTACTTCTCCAGTTGCCACCCAAATAGATGTTGGAAAGATATAAAAATAATCTCTATTACTGATTAAAGTTACATCAATTTTCTCTTTTCTCAAAAATATAGCAGCTTCCAAACCCGCAAAACCACCACCTAAAACAAGCACTTTTTTCATATGCAACTCCATTATTATAATATTAAGCAATAAATAATATTACACTATACGATGTTAAATGCTTATTAAAAACTACACCCTCGATAATTATATTTTTGAATAATTTGCAAAAAGGTATCTGCCACAAATTTTGCGTCTTCTAAACTCATTTGTTGATGGCATGGCAAAGAGATTTCAGAGCGGTAAAAATCATTGGCAACAAACAGTGAGACTTCACCAAATTTGTTTTTATAAAAACTGTTTTGGTAGATTGGTTTGTAATGCACTTGCACACCAAGACCACTTGCTTGTAACTCTTTGAATATATCCTCTTTTTTACATTGAAGTTCAGGATTTAAAATAATTGGATAAAGATGTCTTGAACTTATTTGATTTGAAGCTATCTTTTGAGTTAAAAAAAGTTTTTCATTTTTAAATCTCTCTTCATAATAAAAAGCAATCTCGTTTCGTATTTGTATAAAACTATCAAGTTTTTTCATCTGTGTGACACCAAGTGACGCTGCCACTTCTGTCATTCTAAAATTATGTCCCAAACTCACCATGTCAGAGTTCCATAACTCTTTTTTTACCATCCCATGGGAGCGGATAAGTCGGAGTTGTTTTGCATATTCTTCATTATTTGTCATAACAGCTCCCCCTTCACTTGTTGTAATAGGCTTAATTGCATGAAAACTAAAAATACTCATATCACCAAAAGAGCCTATTTTTTTACCATCAATACTTGAACCTAACGCATGAGAAGCATCATCAATGAGTAAAAGATTATGTTGTTTTGCAATCGCTTCTATTTGCTCCATGGCAACTGGTTTACCACCAAAATCTACAACCACTATCGCTTTTGTTTTTGGAGTTATCAGTTTTTGGATTTGCTTTTCATCAATATTGCCATCGAGTTTGACATCACACCAAATAGGATTTGCACCAAGTGCTACAAACATATTTGAAGTTGCTACAAAACTAATTGGAGTTGTGATTATCTCATCCGCTTCACAAATGCCACAAACTGTATAAGCACCAAAAAGAGCAGATGTTGCAGAGTTAAATGTGATAGCGTATTTTGCACCTGTATAAGCACATAAAGCTTTTTCAAACTCTTCTACTTTTTTGCCTTGAGTGAGATAAGGGCTTTTTAAAACTTCTACAACACCAGCTACATCCTCTTCATCAATCCATTGTGTAGAATAATCTAATCTTGCCATCTATTTTTCTTCATCTTTTGTTTGTTGGATTTTTGTAAGTAACTCTTCATTTGTAAGCCATATTTTGTTATCACGAGAGTTGTATTCAAATCCAGCTTCTACAATATGCCCTTGTTCTCCAAGATTATTTGTCATGTAGTCAATTGGTGTAGAAAAAGTGATACTCGGTTTGATGACAAAATGGTCATGAAACTCCAAAGTAATATGGGAATCATCAAGCGGACACATCACTTCATGGAGCTTTTCACCAGGGCGGATACCTATAACTTTTTGTCCCAAATGGGGTGCAATCGCTTTTGCCATGTCTGTCATTTTCATGGAAGCTATTTTAGGTACAAATATTTCACCACCTTGCATCCGCTCAAAATTTTTGAGAACAAAATCTACCCCTTCTTGAAGCGTAATCCAAAACCGTGTCATATTTGGCTCTGTGATAGGAAGCTCTGTTTCACCTGCTGCTATAAGCTTTTCAAAATAAGGAATTACTGAACCTCTTGAGCCTAAAACATTACCATATCTTACAACACTAAATTTAATTGCATGTGTTCCAGCAAGGTTATTAGCTGCTACAAATAATTTATCAGAGACCAGTTTTGAAGCACCATAAAGGTTTGCAGGGGAAGCCGCTTTATCGGTTGAGAGTGCAATAGTTTTTGCTATATTGTGTGCAAGACATGCATCAATAACATTTTGTGCACCCATGACATTTGTTTTGATACACTCCATAGGATTGTATTCTGCAATAGGAACATGTTTAAGCGCTGCTGCATGCACTACGAAATCAACTCCAGCCATAGCTTTGAGTAAACGGGGTAAATCTCTGACATCGCCTATAAAATATCGCATACACTTGTCATTATATTTTTGAGCCATTTCGTACTGTTTTAATTCATCTCTTGAGTAGATAATGATTTTATTAGGTTTGTATTTTTTTAAAATTGTACGAACAAACTGTTTGCCAAAACTACCTGTTCCACCTGTTATGAGGATATTTTTTCCATTGAGCATGTTATGACCTAAATGTGGTTTTTAATGATTATAAAGCAAGAAAAGTACCAACTTAGA
>CAMCYC010000081.1 GCA_945883795.1 Sulfurimonas crateris
TATAAAGATAAAAATGGTAATACTGCTTTAATGTTTAGTAAGTCTGATGCCATGATGAATCTACTTCTTGATAATGGAGCAGATATTAATGCCAAAAATAAAATGGGCATGACGGCTCTTATGAAATACTCATTTGAAAATAATCAAAGACTTGTAAAAATTTTACTTGAGCGAGGTGCAGATATTAATATCAAAAGCGAAATGACTGCTTTTGACTTGGCTGGAAATGAGATAATAAAAAATCTTATTAAAAAGACTAAAAATAACAATCCTCAAAGATTGGTAAAAATCCTTTCAAACTTCACAATAGATAAACCTATCAAATACACAACCCATATTTGGGATTTTGGAACCTTGCTATCAAGTGACTACAAAAATTTTGATGGCTATATGAATGCAGTCAAAAAACAGTTTGAGGGCATGAAAGATGAGCTTGAAAAGTTGTCTCCAAATCTTTACAAAAAAATATATACATTTTTGATTGAAACTGCTCCAGATGAAAAATATAGCTGGTGTAGTAAAACTCATGTAAATATAGGTTGGTCAAGTTTAGCAGGATTAAAAGAGCATTGCGATAGCGGAGAGAAACCTTCTAGTTTTGTACTTCCTACACCTTTGTATTATGATGGTAAAGACCTCACTACATTTGAAGATATTATTAATCTTTTTAAACAAGAGATAGAGATAAGAGGAAATTTTAGAAACCTAGAGACAATGTTTACTTTGCAAAAGAACAAGCTTGGTACAGGAAGAAATGCTCCATTTAAACTAGACCTTAGCAGTGCAAAACTCAATAGACAGTTTTATACAGATGTAGAGAAGTTTTCAAATGTGCTTGATAAAATCTTTGCAGATATAAAAACACGAAAAAATTATCCAAATATAGAAGTCAACACCGCAGAACTAGAAGACAGAAGTATCGAGATAAAAATTATTCAAAATGAGTCATTTGGAGAGAAAAAGGCAAACGAGTTACTCAAAGAAGTAAACGATGGCGATTTTGCAGATATAAAAGAGTCTTTGAGTAATCTTTGTGATTGGAGTGTAGAAAGTAGCCATGAAGATGAGAGTTTTAGAGTAAACTTTTTACATAGTAACAATGTCAAAGATGTAGAAATAGTTACGACTAAACCAAAAGGATTTACCTATATTTTGAGGTTTTATAAGTAGTTTTGATATAATGATTTTTTTTTAAAAAGTGGAGGTTGTTATGTCTCTTTTACAAAAAAGTGAGATTATAGAGAAGTTACAAAATATCAAAAATAAATATGCAAATGAGGGTTTTATAATTAAAGGTTTGTTTGGCTCATACTCAAGAGATGAAGCAGATGAAAATAGTGATATAGATATACTAATAGAAGCAACTCCAGAGTTTGCTAATCGATACGGATTTAAAGCGATTGAACGAATGAAAGAGATACAAAATGAATTAAGTGAGTTTTTTACTATTCAAGTAGATATAGCAGATAGTTCAGGTATGGGAAAAACTGCTAAAAAATTTATCATAGATAGGACTATTTATGTCTAAAGAGTCTATAAGCAAAATATACCTTATTTTGGAAAAAATTGACTATATAGAGCAAATAGTCAAAAATGCAGGTGGAGTTACAAAGGCACTTGAAGATGAAATCATCATGCGACCCGCTATACTCATGCATTTAACAGCTATAGCGGAGCAATTTAATAAATTAAAGCAATCTCATAATGATGAGATTCTAAGTCATTTTAATAAAGAAGATTTAAAAGGTCTTTATGATGTTAGGACATATATAGCACATGATTACGAAGGCATAAATCTTGCCATCATAGAATGGATTATTAGATTTGGACTCAATAACTTTAAAATGCAATGCCAAAATATTATTCATCAATAAAAAAGAAAAAACATGAAAAAAATAATACTGATAGAAGACAGAACACCACGACAAATAAGCTTTTTAAACTCAAATAATATAGAGCTTTCAAGCTATAAAAATGTCATCGATAATATGATAGATGAAGATGCAAACAAGATACTAGAAGATATAAAAAATAATAATTTCTCTTTGTTATCAAGTTATGATGTGGTGATATGTCATCAGTCAGTAGAAAACAACACTATCGTA
The DNA here is from genome assembly GCA_945883795.1 of Sulfurimonas crateris. Taxonomy (GTDB): domain Bacteria; phylum Campylobacterota; class Campylobacteria; order Campylobacterales; family Sulfurimonadaceae; genus Sulfurimonas; species Sulfurimonas crateris_A. The sequence continues at coordinate 2,106 of CAMCYC010000081.1, forward strand.
TTGAGTAATCTAAAAAACTACTGTAAAAAGCAACAAAAAACACTTATATTTTTCTCAGGTGGTATATCTGCGAATTATTATGAAAATAGTGAGTTAGAGTATCTTGAACTTAACTCTCAAACATTTTATAGCCAAAATTTAGCATTGTTTTTAGAAGCAACACAAAACGAAGATGAAAATATACTGATGCTTTGTTATGGGAAACATTGGAAACAAAATGTAGTAGCAAATATCTTAGAGAAGACAAATAACTTTATCTCAAAACAAACTGAAGATGATATAGAATTAAGTAAGTTTGCAAAAGATATAGACAGTAGCAAACTTTCAAAAATAGATTTTGATTTTTATCCTATGGATGTAGAAGATGGCTGGGTGTATCTCAATGAAATAAAAAAGTTTAAAGACTCTCTTTTAGAGTATTGTAAAAATTTTGATGCTCGACTATCAAACACTAAAAACACTTCATTAGCACTTTTAATACACAATAATAACCTTGCAGATATTGCACTTTTTGAAAACAGAATACGATTTACAACCAATCAAGATATAGATAAATACATTTCAGACTACATTATCAAAGAGTTAGCTTCAAAAAAGTTTGAAACTCTTTTTATCAAAGATAATCTTTCTTCAAATTACCTTGAACTTTATGGTTTAAGAGTTGCTTATCATATCAGACTTTCAAAGGAACTTGAAGATAAAAGATTTATTCCAATTGTCATTATAAGTGATTTTGATGAGCTAACTTTAAATAGATTTACTCATGAAGCAAATATACTTTTCACGGAGGGAATTTACCTTTGCAAAAATACAAAAGAAGATATACAAAAGTATCAATCTTTGGATTTAAAAGGTGTGTTGGATTATCATGAGTTTTTATCACAAATAAAAGTATCTCGCCCAAAAGATATATCTGGAGAGCATGATATAGCGAATCGATGGGCAATATATCGATGGTCTCAATTTTTAAATACAAATGGTGAAGCAATTACAAAAAATAGAGAAAAAATAGAAAAGATGCTCTATTTTAAATATCTCAAAGCAAAGCACCAAATACAAGATACTCAAAATAGTACAGAAATTTTAACACCACAAAACAAAGGAAAAATTTTATTTATTGATGATGAGTGGGATAAAGGTTGGAGTGAAAATCTTAAACATATATTTGAAAAAAACGAAGATATTCTATTTGAGAGCTTTGAGTACGATTATAAAGATAAAAGTAATTTTAATTTGATAGTGCAACTCATGCACAAAAAATTAAAAGAACAAATTTCAAAATCCGACATCATTATTTTAGACTTACGACTTCTTGAAGCAGACCATGAAAATAACGACATAGAAAGTTATTCAGGAATAAAAATACTCCAAAAAATCCATGAGATAAATGGAGGTATTCAAGTCATAATGCTCACCGCTACTTCTAAAAGCACCATATTAGAAAAGCTGTATGAGTATAAAATACTTGGCTACATAAAAAAAGAGCATCCAGATGATACATCGATAACCACTCCAGAAAACATCAATAAGTTTGTAGATTTAGTTGATAAAGGATTGGATAAAAAATATTTGAAAGTTGTTTGGAATATTCAAAAAATTATTTTAGAACAAACCTTCTTTCAACAAACTCAAAAAACTTTAAGAAATGAATTAAAAGCAAATGTTCCGCTTATATTTGAAATTTTAAATAGTGATATGCCAAATAAAATTCCTTTTAGCATTTTATCTTTGTTCAAATGTTTTGAGATAATCTCTCAACTTTATATCGATACAAATATGCAGTTTTACAGTAATCAAAAACCTATTAAATTTTATAAAGCAGATTTACATATGTGTGTTGAAAAGAGTGAGCAAATTAAAGATTTTTGGTATAAATCAGAAGAAAATAAGCTCCATGTAATCGCTTATGAACAACTCAAACTAAAAGACGAAGTTGTACACAATGAAATTTGTAAATTAACTTTATGCAGAAATAACATAATTCATCCATCAAAAAATTCTTATGCAAATAGATGTGAGGTAATTACAAATCCATCTCATCAAAATATTATTGATTGGTTCAGTTTACTTTTTATGTTTATAGAAAAAATGTCTCAAAAAATTTAAATGGAGAACCAAGATGAGATTACAATTAAAGAATATATCAATCATCAAAGAAGCAGATATAAACCTTGATGGATTAACCGTTATAGCAGGAAAAAATGATACAGGTAAAAGCACAGTTGGAAAAGTTTTGTATGCTCTTATCAAATCTATAAATATAGCCAATAATACACATGCAATAGAGTCAATGAATGATTGGTATAAAACTAAGTTTAATAGTTATATTAAAAAATTATTTAAAAATCAACTCTCAAATAATGGAACTATTCTTTTAAATTATGAGAATGTAGATTATTCCTTAAAAATTGAACATAACTTTTGTAAAGAATTTCATATTTCCGAAAAAATCACTCCAATTGGTATGACCCTTAACACACCTCTTTTGATTGAAACTCCATTTATTTGGAGTTTGTATCCTTTATTAAAAACTCTGAAAAATGTCGAACATCAAATACCTGAAATGGATAATATAGATTTTGAGATACCTCTTGTTGTTCAAGATTTGTACTATGCCCTTTCTGTAAAGTATAAAGAAAAAGAGAGTATAGAACTTGATATTAAAGATATTATTGATGGTCAATTTGTTGTTGATAATTTTGGCAATTTTATATTTAATAAAAATGGAGAAAATATTGAGTTAATCAATACTGCGATGGGAATAAAATATTTCGGTATTTTTCAGGTACTTCTGAATAATAACCATTTCTATAAAGGGCAGATTTTGATTTTAGATGAACCAGAAGTGCATCTTCATCCAAGTTGGCAACTTAAATTAGCCCAAATAATTGTGAAACTTGTAAAATACGGTCTAAAAGTAATTCTCAATTCACATAGTCCTTACATGATAGAAGCATTACAAAGGTATGCACAAAAAGCAGAAATTAACAATAATTTTTATCTTGCAAATGAAGGTATTATCATGGAAGATGAAAAGAGTTTAAGCAGAATATTTGAGAAGTTGTCAGAACCTTTTCGTGAATTTGATAAAATGGATAGTGAAATATTTCATGCCTAAATTAGAAGATGTTTTAAAAACAAAATATAAAAACTGTTTTACCACCTTAAAAAGTACAAGTTATGATAAAGAACATGACTTATATATGTGTAAAAGTTATAAAAAAGTGATAGATTTTGACCGCTTAACAAGGGAAATTTTTCCAATAAATCATCCATCTTCTTATGATGCACTTTGGAGTAATGAGGATTTAGAACAAATTTATGGTGTTGAATTTAAAAATCAAGATAAATCTGGCGTAAAAAATAAAAAGATTCAAAAAAAAGCAAAAGATAGTAAAATAACTTTAGAAATTATTGCAAATAAACATGAAATAGTTTTGCAAAATTACAAACTTATTTATTGCGTTGTGTATAAATCAAATCCAAATAAAAAAGAGTATCAAACTAGATTTGATACAAACGGCATCCATTTTGAGCTAAAACAGTTCAAGGGATTATATTTTGATGAAGTGATAACCAATAATATAGACTATTTTACAGAACTATTTGTGCAACAAATAAATAAGATAAAAGACAAAATATAGCTAATTCACTTGAAAAATTAAGACAAAAAAAACCTCAATGCTTTACCCATATTTTACGGTTTTATAGCTAAAGCATGGAATTTGTGCATGATGTGATACAATATGTAATACAAAATCTTGGAGCTATATTATGATTTCTGTTCGTTTAGATAATTCTATTGAAAAACAATTAAATTTCTTATCTCAAGAAAAAGAGATACCAAAAAGTAAAATTATAAAAGATGCATTACTCTATTACTTTGAAATGCTTAAAAAAGAGAATAGTCAAAAAACACCTTATGAACTTGGAAGTGAACTTTTCGGTAAATATTCAAGCGGTAGAGATGACCTCTCAAGAAGCTATAAACAAAAAATAAAAGATAAAATACATGCAAAAAACGCTCATTGATAGTGGACCAATTATCGCTCTTTTTGATAAAAGTGATACTTATCACTTAAAAGTTTTAGATTTCATAAAATCTTTTAAAGGGGAATTAATTACGACATGGTCAGTTATAACTGAAGTATCTTACATGCTCGATTTTAATTTGCAAGTTCAAATAGATTTTTTAAAATGGATTGAACTTGGTGGTATGAAAATTTATGATATTAGTCAAAATGATATATTACAAATAAGGGTCATGATGGAAAAATATATTGATATACCAATGGATTTAGCAGATGCAACATTAATGTACTTAGCCAATAGAGAAAATATTAAAGATATTGTAAGTATTGATAATGATTTTGATATTTATAGAACATTAAAAAAGCAAAATTTAAATAATCTTTTGAGGTAAATTAGGAATAACAAGAAAAATCATCATTTAGTTGGAATGGAGTTTGAGAAAATAAAATAGTTTTTAGACAAAATATGGCTAACTAAATTGTTAGACTTGTTTTGAAGTTTTAGAATACAATTGGAAATAGTAATTCAACAAAATAAAAACAGATTATTTGAATTAATTAGAGTGCAACCGAAACCCCCGCAGTAAAATACATAAATAAAATTTAACAAAAATAGCTGTATAATTAAAAAGTCAAAAATTATTGAAAGGTTGCACTCATGAAAAATATTAATCTAACAGAAAATAAAATATATCAAGAGATAGATAAA
>CAMCYC010000082.1 GCA_945883795.1 Sulfurimonas crateris
TTTTTTTGTGTTTGTATGTACTCTTTTTTAATTACTTTTTTTCGCTCACCACTTGCTTCAAAATACTCATTTTTGAGTTCTAACAAATCACCTTCAAGCATAAAATACTCTAAAGTTGCAAGTTGATTGTTTTTTGGTTTTGGCAAAAGAGAGTTAGCACAAACAAATTTAAACTCCAAGTTTGGCAGTGGTTCAGGTTCGCCATCTTCATCTACAATTAAAGAAAGAAAAAATCTAAGCTTACTTATTTCTATCGCAATTGGTTGAATATCGATACCATAAATAGTGTTTTTGATAACAGATAGCTTTCTTATATAATCTTTGTTTCTATTTTTGTGAGTCTCTTTAAATTCTTTGTTTTTGGGAAGTCCAAACCAAATAGAGGCATCTTCATCAATCAGATTTAAAATCTTGACTATTTTTTGAAGTAATCCCATAGGAAAAGCTCCAGAGCCACATGCAGGGTCAAGGATTTTAAGCTCAAAAATAGCAGATAATATTTTGGTTTTATCATAATCATGGAGAGGTTCTTTATTTTTAAAGATGATGGTTTTTAAAACCTCTTCGTCTATATTTGTTTTAGTTTTGATATGTTCTAAAAGTGAGCTATTTACCATGTAATCTACTATCTCTCTTGGTGTGTAATAGCTTCCTGTAGATTTTCTTGCATTTTGGCTAGTTTCTGGATTTATCTCAGCTAAGAGGTTTTCAAAGATTCGCCCTAACATTTCAGGGTCGATAGAGAGGTCGCTGTCTTCGATGCTATTTTCATCTATGGTAAAATTGAATTGGTTGAGATGCTCGTAAAGTTCGCTAAAAAATCTATCATCTATTTTTAAAATATACGCAAATCTACTCTCATTGCCATTCCATTCATAATAATCAAGATGTAAAGGCTCAAAAAGTCCACCATTTAAAAAAGGGATATTCCCATTTTTAAACTCTTGTTTTCTTTCACTTTTGGGAGTGTTGAGCTGTTCAAAAAATAGCGGTTCAAGTTTTTCGTGATAATAATCCTCCGTTACTTCAAAAATATCGTCAGGAACAAGTGATTTTTTGTTTAGAAACTTGATAAAAAGTATCCGCCCTACAAGTCTTATCGCAAACTCTTTTTTACTATTGTCATCATTTGATGGATAAGTTAGATATTCACTTAGTAACTTTTCATACTCTTTGACTAATCCTCTGTAAAACTCTTTTGTAACACTTTCAACTCCAAAAGCAATTTCTAGTTCGCTAATTTTTGGATATTTTAAATTTTTGAGTTGGCTCTGGGCTGTTTTAATCTTCTCATTGCCAAGCAAAAAGGTAAATCTTTTTTGACTTGTTGTCTCTTTTTTATGAGATTCATCATAGCTAAATCGTATAAAAGAGAATCGCCATACTTTTTGTCTCTCATGATAAAAAGCACCAATAGCACCATCAAGCATATGTTCATCTGCATATTTTTTAAGCTCTTTATGAAAACCTACACGACTATTTTCTATATTAATCCCATCATGAACCTCAAAAACAAAAAAGCCAATTTCACTTTTATCATCAAGTTTTACTTGACCCAAATACTCATTTTGTACCAAATTTGGAGCAAAACCATAAAACCGCTCTGTTATAAACTCTATAAAATTTTGCTTATTAAATGGTGATTGCAAAAATTGTTTTAAATCCATTAAAATATCTCCTTACAAAATAACTCTTTTAAATTTATTAAAAATTCATGTTGAACAGATGTTAATTTTTTATCAATTAGATTTGCATCTATCGTAAAACATTTATCATATTTAACAAATGATATAAGTTTTAATTCTTTTTCTAATATATCTTCTTGTTTTATAAGTAATAAATTTGATTGATTTTTTTTAGATGTGATTTGAAAACAAACAATATCACTATATTCATTTTCATCTTTAATTACCAAAACAGGTCGTTTTTTTGAGCGAGTTAAATCTGTAAATGGAAAATTTACTAGCAATATGTCACCTTTTCTATATCCCATTCCAAGCCTCATCTTCATCGTTATCCCATGTTTTTGACATTGATGATATTTGCATATTTTGCATCTGTAAATTCTCTTCTAGTAATGCTTTTTTTACTTCTTTTTTAACAATATTGTCAAAATCATCACTTCGAAGCATTACAAAATCAAGTTTATTATTTTTAAGAATTCCTACTTTTTCTATTTCATGATTTGTGAGTTTTGAAGCAATAGACGAGAAATTTTTTGCTATTTCAGTTGCACTGTAAAGCTCGTTTGTTTTATAAGACACCATAATTTTACCCCTTATTTTGCATATAATTTTGCAGATTATACAAAACTTTCACTCAATATAATATCTATCTTTAGCTCTAAGTTTTCATGGTCTTGCTCTTTTTCCCCTAAAGAATACCGTTTTGACAACTTTTCAAGTTCGCCAACTATTTCATAAGCTTTTGCACTTTTTGAGATTTTAGTAAGCTCTTTTGCAATATTTAAAATTTTGCCAACTTTTACAATTTCTAAATATTGCTCATATAATTCTGGAGATATAAACCCTTTTTGAAACCATGATTTTAAAAGTACAATAGCTTGTTTATCTATTTTATGTTCTATTTTAATAATATCTATTTGAGATTTGGCAATATTAGAGAGCAATTCATTTTCAAAAAAACTATGTGCGAGTTCTACATGAGAATAATGATTTTTTTGAAATGGGAGTTTTGGTTTTTCATCTCTTTGTGCTTTGAGGTTTTTTGCCATTTCTGCAAAATTGATTGCTTCTGCTTTTTCATCTAAAACCTTATAATAGTTTTTTGAACTACTATTTTTAATAAATATAAAACTTTTTTTTTCTTCTTTAAATTCTCTTTGTACTCTCATTTTTTGAGGGAGTTTTTGAAGCTCTTTAAAGGTTTTGGGATTTGCCTCTTTAAACGCTCTCAGCTCTTCTAAAAATGTAAGTTCTTCATCTACAATACTCTCACTATTTTCTTCAAAAAGAGTTACAGAACCAACCTCTTCGGCTTTTGTATAAATTTTGCTATCTTCACCCAAAGAGTGATGAAAAGTTTGAAGTTTGATGAATGCTTTTTTTGAGAGTTCTATGAGTTTTTCACTTTGAGCCGTTGGCTTAAAATTGTAAATAAATATCTCTTCATGCTTTGTGCCTATGCGGTTTATTCGCCCTATTCGTTGCATAAGTCTTGTTGCATTCCATGGAATATCATAGTTATAAATCACATTGCTTCTGTGCATATTTACCCCTTCGCTTAGGGTATCTGTAGAAATAATTGTACTAAATTCATTTTTTTGATGCTCATAATTTGCATCAAAGTTTTCTCTAATAATATCTTTGAGTTCCTCTCTATTGCCACCATGAACGACTAAGATTTTTTTATCATGAATTGATTGTTCTAAATAGAGTGCAGTTTGTTTGGATTCTGTAAAAACAACCCGTTTTTCATTTTTGTTTGTTTCTAAAATCTCTTTGAATTTCTCTAATTTTGGGTCATGAGTTACAGTTTCCCATATATGCGATAAATACTCTAATAATTCAAAATCACTTTTAAGTTGTGGCAAATATTTAGCATCAAATGCTTTGGGAGAAAAACTTTTAATTTTATCTTCATGGAGTAATTTTTCAATTATCTCTTCTGCATCATCTTCATGTTCATCAAGAAGTTCAAAAAAGTTAATTTTGCTATTTGGGATAAAAACTTCCCCATTTTCAAACATTTGTATAAATCTCTCAAGGTTGTTTTTTTGCTTTTTTATCGTTGATTTAAAAGCATAAAATGAACTCTCAAGCCTTTTAATAAGCATAGTTTGCATCATTTTTGCCAAGCTTTGGGAACTTATTTCTAAAAAACCTTCTTGAATATCACCAAATAGAAGTTGTGATTCTTTATTAAGATTTGCCAAAGCTTTATATCTGGCATATTCTAGTTTTTCTGTTAAAATTTCTACTGATTCATAAAATATTTTTGCCACCTCATCATCAAGAAGATATTCAAGTTCTTGCACTTCATTTATTTTCGGTATTGATAAACCCTGCTTTTTTATATCATCTGCATATCTTTTAATGGTTTGAATGTCCGTTCTAGTTCGGCGAACCATCACTTCTCGCAAAATATTATCTCTTACTTTTGCAGATAATATTTTGAGTTTTGACATGTCAATGGTGAGATTTTCTTTATCTTTTTTTATAAGTTCTTTATATTCTTTATCAATATTTGCAAAAAATGATTCTAAGTTTGAAAATGAATCAATAGTGCTTTTTCTTTTACTCTGAAAAAGATAGAGTTGATTTGCTAAATCTTGAGGCTTGTTGTTAAGCGGTGTCGCAGAGATAAGAATAATCTTTTTTTTGTACTTTGTTTGCTCTTTACAAATTCTCTCTAGTTCTTTATATCGAGCCGTTGCAAAGTTTTTAAATTTGTGAGATTCATCAATTATTACTGTTTCATACTCGGAAGTATCTTTGATTTTATCTAGTTCACCATAAGAGTAAAATTTAAAATGGCGGATTAAACCTATTTGAAATTTTTTAAAAGTCTCTTCCCACTCTTTGCGAATAGATGGAGGTGCAATAATAAGCACTTGCCCAGATGTACTAAAAAGAAGTTTTTTAACAATCATAGCACATGTGACAGTTTTGCCAAGACCAACCACATCAGACAAGAAAAATCCGCTATGCTTTTTGATTTTTGCGAGTCCTTCATTGACTGCATCTATTTGATAGGCTAATTTTTTAAACCCTTTTGGCAAATCATCGGCAACACTTGCATTAAACTCCACTCGCTCCTCAAAATGTTCTATCAAAAATTTCAAATAAAGTTCATAAGGAGTTATCACTTTTAAATAACTTTCCTCTTTGATAGTCTCTATTTCACCCTCTGTTATCTCCACCGCATGAGACCATAACCGCTCAAACTCACCTAAACTAAAAGCTATCTCGTCACTATCACGAAGCTCTACATTAAATTCATAATTATTACTGAGTCCATTTTGAGTGAGATTTGAACTTCCTGTAATAACCGAACCTCTATAATCAAGAGTTTTATCATGCTTAGGTTTTGCCTCTTCTCTTAAAATATAGATTTTAGAGTGGATATTTTTATCTTTTGAAATTTTGAGTTCAAGGCTATTTTTGCTTAACATTTCAAGTAAAATTTCTACACTCTCATCAATCTCTTGGGAGTAATTTGAAACACTCAAAACCTCTTTTTGCTCCTCAATAAAACTTTGTTTAAAACCAGTTCCATCAAAAAGGTTTGGCATTTTGCCTTTAGCTTTTGCCTCGGCTATGATAGTATCAACATTGATGCCTACTAAAATTCTTATTTTTTTTATATTTTGAAGATAAGGAGCAATTTTTACAAAACCACTGATTCTAAAATACCCTATCAAAAATTCTAAATACTCCACATGATAAGAAGACAAAATATCTTTGAGTCTATTTTCTAAGGTATTTTCCCCTTGATTTGTAAAAAACTTTGAACCCATATTGCCTCTTTTATAATTGTAATAATTTTAACTCTTTTGATGCTTTTGCTATATCTTTTTTGATTGCCTCTTTTAACTCTTGTAAACTTTGAAATTTTTGATTATTACGAATAAAAGAGATAAAACTAATCGTTGCTTTTTCTTTGCAAACTATTTCCCCATCAAGAACATGACTCTCTATAGCAAACGAACCATCAGTAGTAATTCTATGACCCAAAAACGAAATAGAGGGGTGAAAATGTTCTTCATTATCAAGGCGTGTAAGTGTTACATAAACACCCTCTTTTGGAAGTAAAAACCCCTCTGTTTGAAGATTTATTGTGGCAACTAACTCTTTTTTTCCAAGCCCTTGCCCTGCAATTACTTTGCCATGAATTGTATAGTTATGCCCTAAAAAAGCATTAGCACCTTTGATGTCACCAATTTTGAGTTTTGTTCTAATTTTATGAGAATGCACAGAATCACCCTCATGCGAAACCTCATCAATCACAACAACTTCACCATGAAAAAGAGATTTTAAATCTTTAAAAGAGTATTTTCTATTTTTTCCAAAATGAAAATCATAACCAATTACAATTTTTTGAAGTTTTGGAAAAGTTACTTTTAAAAATTGAATAAATTCTGCTCCGCTCAAATGACGAATTTCATCTAATTTTAAATATAAAATAGGGTAATGAGTAAATCTTTTTCGCTCCTCTTTTGGAGTTAAATTTGCATAACCTGTTTCTATCACAACAATAGTCCCATGTTCACCCAAAGCATTAAAAAGATGCTGATGCCCAATATGCATCCCATCAAACCCACCAATAGCAATAGCTGTGCTATTCTTCATATAATTTAAATTCCTTTTTATATTATTTTAGAGTTTTTAAATAAAATAAGTGCGTATAAAATTTTGCATAATAAAATTCTTCATCATCTGCCAAATTTTTTGTAACTTCTCATTATTCACCCAAATTTGATTAAAAATAGATAATTTCAAAAAAGAAAAACCCTGAGAATAGGTGTTTCGATTTATTAAAATATCCAAAAAGTAGTAAAAAAAAGTAAATAATGAGAAGTTACTATGGATAGAATATTTTTTATTAAAATCTGCTTTATGGTTAAATAAATAATTTAGAATATTATTTTTATTCATGAGAATTAGAATCACTTTTTTCTATATTACTAATCATATTTTTTCCTATCTCATAAGAATAAACTCTTATATCATTTTTAAGGCTTTCGATGTACTAAAAAGAAGTTTTTTTAACAATCATCGAATTTGTCCACTTCCATAGATTTTAAATTTATAAGTTGTAAGCCCTTCAATTCCCATGGGTCCTCTTGCATGGAGTTTATTTG
>CAMCYC010000083.1 GCA_945883795.1 Sulfurimonas crateris
GTAATAATAATTGAAGCTGGTACTATGCTTTCGCAAACACTTTACGAGAAGCTACAAAGACAAGAAAAAATATATATTTCAAAAAAAAATGAAGATAGACAAATATTGAGTTGTGCAACATTAAATAACTATGTAATTTATAATATCAAGAATTTAGAAACAGTTTTAAGTTTTTTATATACTATAAACAATAAAATTTTTGATGAATATTATAAATCTCAAAACGACTTTATTGACATGGCTTGTCTTGAAGAAATTATTAACATTATAATTGTATTAGTAAAAAAACACCCAAAAAAAATTTTAAAAAAAATTATCCCCCATTTTTCAAGTGAATATGCACTTGCTAACCACTCTTTACATGTAGCTATATATTCTGTTAGTTTAGCTTATTTTTTGAAACTAAGAGAGGAACAAATAGTACAAGTTGCTAAGGCTGCTATATTTCATGATGTTGGAATAAAAAACTTAACGAATGTAATCGAGAATAAAAGTGCACACCTTAGTTTTGAAGATATGAGGTCGGTACATACGCATGTTAAACATAGTATGGACATCGCACGCAAAAATGGTATTTCTGAACCACACATTATTCAAGCAATCATGCATCATCATGAATCTTGTGATGGACATGGATATCCTAGTCGTTTGGAAGAATATGATATAAGCAATTTGGCATCTATCATCTCTATTTGTGATGTTTTTAATGCACTGACAAGTGAGCGACCTTATAGAAAAAAATACAGCACTTTTGATGCTTTAAAAATAATGATGACAGAAGAAAATATGGTGCATAAATTTAGAAAACATTATCTTCGTGTATTTTTGGAAGCATTAAAGCAATAAAACTTAATTTATGATTAGTGAACTATTAAAGCTATTATGGTAAAGTTGCGCCACAAAAATTTAAATAAGGATGTTCAATGAACTTTCAACCATTAGGCAAAAGAGTTTTAGTGAAGAGGGTAGAAGAAGCAAATACTACTCTATCTGGCATTATCATCCCTGATAATGCAAAAGAAAAGCCATCTCGAGGTGACATTGTTGCAGTTGGTAAAAAAGTTAAAGAAGTATCCGTTGGCAATCAAGTTTTATTCGCAAAATATGCTGGGCATGAAGTTGCAATTGGTGCTGATAAATACATGGTTTTAGAAATCAAAGATATTTTTGGAATAATAGGTTAAGGAAATAGTATGGCAAAAGAGATAATTTTTTCGGATAATGCTCGTAATGCATTGGCTCGTGGTGTTGCAAAACTTACAGATGCAGTAAAAGTCACTATGGGACCTCGTGGTCGTAATGTTTTGATTCAAAAAAGTTATGGAGCACCTATAATCACAAAAGATGGTGTTTCAGTTGCAAGAGAGATAGAGCTTAAAGATAAGCTTGAAGACATGGGCGCACAACTTGTAAAACAAGTAGCTTCAAACACAGCTGATGAAGCGGGTGATGGAACTACAACTGCTACTGTTTTGGCAAACGCTATTTTTTCAGAAGGTCTTAGAAATATTACAGCGGGTGCTAATCCTGTTGAAGTAAAGCGTGGCATGGACAAAGCATGTACAGCAATTTTAGAAAACCTAAAAGCAGCTTCAAAAGCAGTAAATGGTAAAAAAGAGATAGCACAAGTTGCAAGTATCTCGGCAAATTCAGATACTCAAATAGGCGACATGATTGCAGAAGCTATGGAAAAAGTTGGGCAAGATGGTGTTATCACTGTCGAAGAGGCTAAAGGTATTTCTGATGAACTCGATGTTGTTGAGGGGATGCAATTTGACCGTGGATATTTAAGCCCATATTTCATCACAAATACTGAAAAAATGGTAGCTGAGATTGAAAATCCTTGGATTTTACTTTGTGATAGCAAAATTGGTTCACTTAAAGATTTATTGCCTGTTTTAGAACAGGTTCAAAAAACTTCTCGTCCACTTTTAATTATTGCAGAAGATGTAGAGGGGGAAGCACTCTCAACTTTGGTTGTGAATAAATTGCGTGGAGTTTTAAATATATCTGCGGTAAAAGCTCCAGGTTTTGGAGATAGAAGAAAAGCAATGCTTCAAGATATTGCAATTTTAACTCGTGGAACTGTTATCTCTGAAGAAACAGGACATACGCTTTTGGGTGCTACTTTGCAACATTTAGGTCAAGCTTCTCGAATTGTAATTGACAAAGATACTACTGTAATCGTAAATGGTGCAGGGGATGAAGTGGCTGTAAAAGCAAGAATTTCTGAAATAAAAACACAAATAGAAGCAACAAGCTCAGACTATGACAAAGAGAAACTTCAAGAACGACTAGCAAAATTAAGTGGTGGTGTAGCAGTTATTAAAGTGGGAGCTGCAACTGAAACTGAAATGAAAGAGAGAAAAGACCGAGTGGATGACGCACTCTCTGCTACAAAAGCTGCCGTAGAAGAGGGAATTATTATTGGTGGAGGTGCTGCTCTTGTTCGAGCTGCTGCAAAAGTAAAACTTAATTTAACGGGTGACCAAAAAATTGGTTGTGAAATTATTCTTCGTGCTGTAAAAGCACCTATGAAACAAATTGCACAAAATGCAGGTTATGACACAGGTGTTGTTGTAAATGCAGTAGAAAATGCAGAAAATGAAAACATAGGCTTCAATGCTGCAACAGGCGAATATGTAGATATGTTTGAAGCAGGAATCATAGACCCACTTAAAGTGGCTCGTGTAGCACTTATCAATGCAACTTCAGTAGCAAGTTTACTCCTTACAACAGAAGCTGCAATTTTTGAAATACCAGAAGAAAAACCAGCATCTCCAGATATGAGTGGAATGGGTGGCATGCCGGGGATGATGTAACCATGGTCTAGCTATTGCAACAATGTAAGTGAATTCTTGAGTAACGGTACATGAGAGTTCTTTGGAATAATTTCTAAGTTATTTGTAAGGTGTAACGACACCAACCTTTACGAAGTTTCATTTAACAATTTATTCCATCGAATAGAGCTTGTAGGTAGTTGAGAGTGCCTTTTGTTGCTAACAGATTAAATTCTACTATTTGTTTTTAGATGGTAATCTTTATTTTATTCAAAGTTTGAATAAAATACAATTTCGCAATAAATTTTGATAAACATTAGGAAAAAAATTTGATAAATAAAGAAATAGAACTTTTAGTTCTTAAAAATATATATACCATTTCAAAAAAAAAGCTGAACATGAAGAATTTCAAAAAGGTCTCGAATTTTACAATGACCTACAAAGAGGTTAAAGTAACATGGCTCAACTAAACATACTTATCACAGGTGGTGCTGGATATATTGGTTCTCATGTTGCAAAACAACTACTTGAAACTACAACTCATAATATCACTATACTTGATAATCTAAGTACGGGAAGCACAAAAACACTAGATACTTTAAAGACTATGAGAGAATTTAATTTTATAGAATTAGATTTAAAAGAGTTTGCTCAAGTTGCAGATGTTTTAAATACAAACAACTTTGACACTATTATTCATTTTGCGGCAAGTATCGTAGTTCCAGAGTCAGTTGAAAATCCTTTAAAATATTACATGAATAACACCGTAAATACAACAAACCTTATTAAGTGTGGAACAGATGCGAAGATAAAAAGATTTATATTTAGCTCAACAGCCGCAGTTTATGGAGAACCTAGTGAAGTGCCAAAAGATGGGATAGATGAAAATTACCTAACACTTCCGATTAACCCATATGGTATGTCTAAACTTATGAGTGAAAGAGTGATTCAAGACACAGCATTAGCGAATAAAGAGTTTAAATTTGTAATTTTCAGATATTTCAATGTTGCAGGTGCAGATATCAACTACACGGATGACAAACTTACTCCAAGAATAGGTCAAAGCTTTCCAAATGCAACGCATCTTATTAAAATAGCCTCAGAGTGTGCAACAGGGAAACGAGAGAAGATGGCAATATTTGGAGATGATTTTAACACTTTAGATGGAACAGGTGTAAGAGATTATATCCATGTAGATGATTTAGCATCAGCGCATATAAAAGCTATTGATTATTTATTAGAGAATGATAGTGACATTTTTAATGCAGGCTATGGTAGAGGTTACAGTGTAAAAGAGGTAATTGAAACTATGAAAAAAGTCACAAATACAAACTTTCAAGTCGACAATGCCGCTCGCCGTGCGGGTGACCCAGCAGCTCTTATCTCCAACAACACAAAAATAAAAACTAAAATGCATTGGTCTCCAAACCATAATGACTTAGCTCTGATTTGTCAATCAGCTTTTGAGTGGGAGAATTACTAATGTCTACTATATCAAATGCGGCAGGAACAGCCGTTGTTAAAGCCTCTTAATATCTGAACATCAGTGCGGAGTTTCTAGGAAGCCCGCTCCGTTTAGGAAGGGGTAGTTTACATTCAAAAACATTAATATCAAAAAGGATATAAAAATGAAAGGAATAATCTTAGCGGGCGGTAGTGGTACTCGACTCTATCCAATTACAAAAGGCGTATCTAAACAATTAGTTCCTATTTATGACAAACCTATGATTTATTATCCATTATCGGTTCTCATGCTTGCAGGAATCACAGAAGTGTTAGTTATCTCAACTCCAAAAGACCTTCCAAGATTTGAAGAGCTTTTGGGTAATGGTTCTGATATTGGTATGAAATTTTCTTATATTGTTCAACCCTCCCCAGATGGACTTGCTCAAGCTTTTATCTTAGGAGAAGAGTTTATAGGAGATAATGATGTTTGTTTAGTTTTGGGTGATAATATATTTTATGGTCATGGATTAACAGAACTTTTAGCAAAAAGCGTACAACATGCAACACAAGAGAATAAAGCAACAGTATTTGGTTACTATGTTAGTGACCCTGAGCGTTATGGTGTTGCAGAATTTGATAAAGATGGAAATGTAACTTCCATAGAAGAAAAACCAACTAAGCCAAAAAGTAACTATGCAGTAGTTGGCCTTTACTTCTACCCTAATGATGTAGTCGTAAAAGCAAAAGATGTTAAACCTTCTCATAGAGGCGAATTAGAGATAACAACTCTGAATCAAAATTATCTGCATGAACAAAGACTGAAAGTTGAACTCATGGGCAGAGGTTACGCTTGGCTTGATACTGGAACACATGAATCACTCCTCGAAGCGAGTCAATTTATTCAAACAATTGAAAATAGACAATCTCTCAAAGTGGCATGTATTGAAGAGATAGCCTATGAAATGGGGTATATCTCAAAAGAAAAATTGCTTGAACTTGCAGAACCTCTGAAAAAGAATCAATATGGACAATATCTTATAAGAAGAGCATCACAACCAAGAGGGTTAAGATGAAAAATAAGAATAGGGATTATTGGAGTGAGATTGTAGTTATAAAAGAGATAAATGATGATTCTATCTGTTTGCAATTGTCTTCACAATATTTTGATATTGATAGTATATTTAAAGAGGAGGTAAATAAATGAACTTTACGAGGACAAATATACCAGATGTAGTAATTGTAGAGCCAAAAGTACATGGCGATAAGAGAGGCTACTTTATAGAAACATATAGGGCTGATAAACTAGAAGCGTTTCTTGGCTATAAAATAAACTTCTGCCAAGATAATGAATCTAAAAGCTCCCGTGGAGTTCTTAGAGGTTTACATTATCAATTGCATCCAGCTGCTCAAACAAAACTTGTCCGTGTCATTCAAGGCAAAGTATTGGATGTTGCCATGGATATTAGAAAAGGAAGTCCAACATTTGGACACCATGTAGCAGTTGAATTAAGTGCCCAAAACAAAAAACAAATGTTAGTTCCAAGAGGTTTTGCTCATGGGTTTGTGGTGCTTGAAGATGATACAATATTTGCTTATAAAGTAGATAATTATTATTCACCTCAGAATGACAGAGGTATTTTGTTTAGTGATGAAGATTTAGGGATTGATTGGATGATTTTACATGATGAGCTTAATATCTCGGAAAAAGATAAAGTGCAACCTAAACTGAGTGCAACGAATGATTTGTTTGAATATGGAATCAATTATTATGCTTAATGTTTTAGTTACAGGTTTAAATGGTCAATTAGGCTCAGAATTAAAAGAGCTCATTCAAAATACAACATCTACTATTGAAAATTATAATTTTTACTTTTTAACTTCTCAAGAACTTGATATTACGCAACATGCAAAAGTAAAAGAGTTTATAACAGATACTGAAATAAAAATTATCATCAACTGTGCAGCCTATACAGCTGTAGATAAGGCAGAATCAGATGCAGAAATGGCTGATAAAATAAACCACTTAGCAGTTGAAAATTTAGCACAAATCTCAAAAGAAAAAAAAATAAAACTTATCCATATCTCAACTGATTATGTATTTGATGGTAAAAATTATAAACCATATAATGAAGATGACAAGACTCATCCAAACAGTGTATATGGTGTATCAAAACTCGCTGGCGAAAAAGCCATAATAGAGATAAATCCACTAAATTCTATCATCATTAGAACTTCATGGGTTTACTCCTCATATGGCAATAATTTCGTAAAAACCATGCTTCGATTAGGAAAAGAGAAAGCGTCTTTAGGCGTAATTTTTGATCAAGTGGGAACTCCAACCTATGCAAAAGATTTAGCAAAAACAATTTTAGAGATACTTCCTAAAATTCAAAATTCAAAAGTAAACATTTATAATTACTCCAACGAAGGAGTTCTAAGCTGGTATGATTTTGCAAAAGAGATAATGCGCATGGCAAAGCTTGAGTGTGTTATTAACCCAATTGAAACTGTAGAATATCCAACTCCAGCAACTCGTCCACATTACTCTCTGCTCAATAAATCAAAGATAAAAAAAGA
>CAMCYC010000084.1 GCA_945883795.1 Sulfurimonas crateris
AGTAGACAATGAAGAAAACTATAGCGGTGTTAAGAATTGCCCTAGTGGATTTGCATATATTCCAAATTCTCAAAACATTGAAGGGAGTCCTTTTGGGTGGTGTGTCATGAAATATGAGATGACCCCTTATGATAGCTCTGCTGGGTGGGGATTTTCTTCAAAGAATGCTTGGGCATATCAAAATACTTACGAAATAGATGCTACAAAGAATGTAACTTCTGCTCCTAATCAATTAAGCGTCAATTCTGTTAGTGGTAATAATGCAAGAGCTATATGTGCAAATCGTCTTGTTGACCAAAATGGCGATTATTTGGAGGGAGGCTTTCCAATTAAATACAATGTTTGGAAAATATTAGTTAAAGATATAGCCTCTAATCCAGCTAATTGGAGTTCTGGCGTTGTAGGGAGTGGATATATTTACAGTGGTCATAGTGATAATAGTCCATCAACAGGAATAGCAACTTCAATAGATGACACTAATGGATATTATCTTACAGGCAACACTAGCGGTAATCAAAGAAGGACACTTTTTACATCAAGTGGAGAAGCGTTATGGGACTTAGCAGGTAATTTTTCGGAACAAACTTATGAGGGTCAAAATGTTGGAGCAAGTACACAATTTGAATATAACATCGCTCAAGGAAATCCATTTTCACCTACAACAGTTATAGGCTCAACTGCTTCAAGTTGGACTAGCACGAATGGCATAGGACGGCTTTATGGAAGCAATACTCTTACTGTTGATGATTTGAATGTAACACCCTCTTATGTTTTGTATTTAGGTGGGGGTTGGAGTGATGGAAGTGATTCTGGAATCTTTACAACGGTTTGGGATACTTATTCTTATGCTGGTCGCTATAGCGATATGACTGCTAGATGTATTTTACCTGCTCATTAATTGAAGGATTTTTTTTATGAAAAATATATTAAATAAAAGTGTTGTGCTATTTATTTTAATAAGTGGCAATAATCTATTGGCAGAAGATGTAAAACTATCTGATAAATATATATTGGCTAATGCTTATATTAAACAATACAAGGGCAATAGAACTCTTGATGAAACAAAAAAGTTATTAGAACAACCATGTTTTATTGATGCAAACTCGTATCTATATGACGAAGATAAACAAAGACTCATTACAACTAAAAGCTCTAGCGAAAATAAAGAGAGGAGAGGGAAAGAGATTCAATATAGAGTTCCAAATTATGGGATTATTATTCAAAAGATTACTAAATGTGTGGATAGCACTTCCAATCCTATAGCAGCTTTTGAAGGATTGTATATTATCAATACATTTTTAGGGATAAATTATAGTAATACAATCAATGATTACAAAAAATTTAGTGAAATTTTATATAAAGATAAAAGTTGTAGTGGGTTTATTGCCATGGGCGATAAATACAAAAAAGGTTTAGCAAGTAAGGTTGATAAAAAGAAGGCTCTAAAAATTTATGAAGAGGGATATAGTCTTTGTAAAGAGGGATGGTATACAACTGCACTAGAGATGCGAATTTCACAATTAAAGCGTGATGTCGAATGATGAGATATTTAATTTCTTTGATTACTTTATTTTCTTTTGCTTTTGGAATAGTGGATTTGGGAACTTATGGTTCAACTAGGAATATAAGCGAGGAAAATTTTATTGATAAAGCTGAAAAACATGCAAAGGATATAAATGCCACTCTACTTAAAGATGAGCTTGAAAAAGGGAAAGAATCTTATTTGAGTGTTGATAAAGTTGTTCCAACTTGCACAAAAACACAAACACGCTCTTTTACTCCAACTTTTGTAGTTCCTGCTGATGTAGTGCTTCCAAATGGGCAAGTTATCGCTAGAGCTGGAGAAGTTTACAACACATTAGAAGTTATGAAAAAAAACAATATAAGCATAGGTACATATATGATGTTTATTGATGCAACAGATAAGGTTCAAATACAACTCTCTTATATGTATAAAAATCAAGGCTCTATTTTTATAACAAATGGTTCAATGCAAAAATATGAGCAAATAACAAAAGTAGCTACATTCAAAGCCGATAAAACAATTATTGAAAAATTCAATGTTAAATGTTCTCCGTCTTTGTTGATACAAAAAGAAAATGAACTTGTTATATATGAATACAATCCAAAAGAGCTTGTAAAAGAGGCTAAAAATGATAATTAGAAAAATGATAATGACCCTTGTAATCTTCTCTTCAATCTCTTTTGCAAGTGGTATTCGACCCATTTTCAACCCATTTACTACGATAGATTGGTCTTTTTTTGGAGATAACTTTGAATGGTCTGCAAAACTTTGTAGTTGTGAATTAGGAGAGACAGGCTTACAAAAAGCAGGTTTTGAGATTAGTTTTTTTGAGCCTATTGCATTAATAGATGTAAGTGCTACACCATGGAATTTTCCTAGCATTGGATTACAATTATCCAAAAGCCTTGGTAGAAAACAAGGTGTAACACGGGAAGCTAGTGGCGATGATGATAAAACAACTGCTTTTAGATATACCCATTTTATTATTTATCCAATTTTTTCTGTCATTAATTTAGTTACAGACTATGTATGCTTTGAGAAACTATCAGCACTTAGTTTTGGTTTTATGGCAGAAGTTAATCCTGCTCATAATAATGATGCAATTGCGGCTTTTTTAAGCCCTCAAAAGTTACTTTTTGCATTGGCTTCACCTGCTTGTATAGCAGATTGTGCAGCTTCTAGTATTGGTAAGCCCATAAACTCTCTATATTTTTGTGCTGGTTGTTGGGAGCCATTAGGTACCAATACTGGTTGGACTATAGGAGCAGAACCCGTAACAGAGGCAGCAACACTTGCTACAAGGTTACTAGACAATATGCACGCTACTTACGCTCTTACTAAAAGTTCAAATGCCTTTTTTTCATCTTCAACATCTGGAGCGGCAGTTAAAAACTCCATGTGTAGTGAAACCTATTTTCCTTTAGTTCTAAAATCTCAATATAAATTACAACTAGCATATCCAATTGTATGGGATGCTATTACAATTGGAAGTATTGGCACAAAATGGGCAAATTTTAAATTAGGTAAAGATAAAGCTGAAGATATGGCGTTTTGGTTATGGCGTAAAAGAGACCAATGTGCTGGAGCTTATGATTGTAAAAGCACTTTTTCTGGAGTCAGATAATGACACAGTTAAAGATACTCTTATTATTATTTAATATAACGGTGTTAATAATCGTCAAAGAACTTTTTTTGGACTAAAAGATGCAACTTAAAATATTTTTACTACTCGTTTCAATAACATTATTTAGTGCTGATATTAATAATTTCTTCAAAGAGATGAAGAAAATAGAACATGAATATCAAGATGAAAATAAATCTCAAAGTGTAAGAGATACACTTACTACGACACTTAATATTAAAAGCAAAGATGAGTTAGTTAGTGAGTACAACACTACTATAGAAACACTTCAAAAAAATACAGAAGAAGCAATTAACAAGGCAATCCCATGGATGAGTAAAAGCAAGTTGTTTTCTGATGTAAATAAGCAAGATTTAGAAATCATCATGAATACTCTTAAAAATGACAATTCTCAACAAAGTAAAAAAGTTGATACAGTTTTTTATCTCTTTTCCACATCTCAAGATAATTACAGTTTTTACCATTTCATAAAAAATGTCTCAAAACTTGAAAATGTCCATAAAGATATTAAATATTACGGTGTTGTACAAGGGATAATCCCTCAAATTGAGCTTGAAAAACTGTATCAACCTTTTAAATTTGAAAAAACATTGAGCGAAAAATCTATTATTAAAATGCACCCTTTTATGTATAAAGATTTGGAGCTTAAGCAAGTTCCTGCTTATCTTTTCTCAAAATGCCCTGCAAGTGAATTTAAATACAAAGAGTGTGAAAATAAATTCTTAGTAAGAGGCGATATTTCCCTCTCAAAAGCATTAGAAATAGTCTCAAATGAAGATAAAAGCTATTTAAAGTATTTGAATTTTTTAGAAAAAGGAAATAACTGATGATTGTAAGATTGCTCTCTATTAGTAGCATTCTCGTTTGTTTTTCTATTGCAACGGAAGTGGTAAACAATAGTAGTTTAAGAGAGAATCCTACAGTGCCACACAATATTCCAGCACAAACAAATGATGTAAATAAGAGTAGATGGAATATCTCTGATTGGGAAAAGCAATTTACAAATGGTACTGAAGATGTGACTGGAAATACAATGATGTTCATGAATCATAGCCCTTTTTTAAAAAGAGGTGCAACAACAACTGATACAGCAGAACTTACAACAGAAGCTTATAATGATGACACCATAAATGGTTCAGATGCTGCAATAGGTTATACAGAGAGCTATAGAGCAACGGTCATGTCTAAAACACTCTCTAATACTTCTTATGCACCTCATGGCGATGAAGATTCAGGTTTATTAAAATGTTATATTGCAAGAGATTTACCTTTTAGATATAGATGTGAAGAATCTGGTCTCGTTTATGGTGGTTCAACCCTTGCTGCTTCTGATACAAGTGGAAATATCACAAATATGGATGGGATGTCAGGCAAACAAGCTCTTAATCTTTGTAAAGAGCAATGCAAAAGAGAGATTCCGTGTCAAACTATTGCGACAGAGAGTGAAACAACAATTGTTTTATCAAATAGCAATTTTAACTTTCAATCAGCCAACTCCTATACAGCGGAATATTCAGGTTTAGATGTTACAAAAAAAACTAAAAATATAAAATTTGATTTAAAAGTTGGAGGAGTAGATTCTACCAATAAGCCAATAGAAAATTCTAAGATTTACTTTGACATCTCTTATCTTGACCAAAACTCAAAAGAAATTCTTCTTGTAAAGCATTTTTGGCATAAACAACTTAGAACTAATGAGCGTGTTGAAATAGGTAAAAACTTGAGTAAATTAAAAATTAAAGTGTATTCCCAAGAGATAAATGCAACTATTTCAGGAACTATATCTAGTATTTCTTTGGAGTATGAAAGTAAATCTAAATATATTTGTGCCGCTTTACAAGATATAAGTTCTAGCAACTCAGAAACCTTTGGATTGAAGTGTCCAAATGGTACTATCAATACATTTACGCCATACAAAATTTGTTCAAATTCTATTGTTGCTGGAGACAATACTGATGGAACATATTCTAATCAAGAAGAGTGTAACAATAAATGCAATATCGTTAAGCAATGCAAACTTGAAGTTGGAAGTTTTGATGCAGATATATTTGAAACTTTTAGAGAAGGGAGATTGGGTCGAGTAAGTGCAGAAGGCGATTTTACTTCTTCTGATGAGAATAGTATTACGCAAGATACAGATTGTACAAATGCGAGGATTGGTCGACAAAGAGTTATAAATGAAACTGCTTTTGATGCACACAGTCAAGGATACCAAACCGTTCTAAATGAAACTGCTATTCCTAATGTTGACCGTCCTCGTATTTCTAACAATGATAATTTGGATTATGAAGAAACTAAAAAAGAAGAATGGAAAGATAGTGCTTATCAAAACATGCTTGATGCAAGAACTTATGCTTCAACTGTGGGAGACATTGGCGGAGATACTAATTCAAGTTTTGCATATTCTTTCAATCTAACAAGTGGTGCTTCTTATGGAGAGGCAAGTGCAATTGCCTCAAGAGAATTGATTTGGAGATTAAAACCAAACGCTAGTTATTACAATGATAATAAAACATACAAATTATATGCGGTGTTAAAAGTTGATATTGAAAAATATGCTTATAACCAAAGCTCTAATGCTAGGATTAGAGACCAAATTTGGTATGTTAAAACTTCAACAACCGATACATTTAAACCATTCATAAGAGCTGTAGATTATGCTACTTTAGCTGTACAAGCAAATTCAGACGGAGATAGCATACCAGTTCTTTCCAGAAATGATTACTCTGAATTTTTATCTAAAACATTTAGTTCTTCTAGTTGGATTGACCTTGCTAGTTCTTCCATAGCCCCATCATTTAATAGTGTAGCATTTTTACCAAATGATTTTTTCTATGAATTTAAAGTATTGAATGATGTTGGAAGAATGATTTATTCATTGCCTGGATTAGTGAAAAGTTCTTACGAAGATTCAAGTGGAAGTGTTCATGAATCATACGGTGGAAATTTTATGGGAACTGGTGATGGTGTTGCAGGTTATGCCATATATACATTTTTTTCAGAAAACTCCCTAAGCTACCAAGATTTAACAGATAAGATAAATGCGATTGATAATAGTACGAGTAATAAAAAACAAGTAGATAATTATGGAGCAAAGATATATCAAACTGTAAATGAAAAATATTACGAAAATTTTATCAAAGGTGATAACATCGAAACAAATGCAAATGTGGAAATTTATCAATACGGACCAGCAGGTACAAATAGTCTAAAAATAAGAATCAAACCACGAAAAGAGGATGTAGGTAAAATAGGATTTATTTACATTTTTGCATATTAAAGAGGACTTAGCAGATGATTAAAATATTATTTGGATTATTATTGATTTGGAGTACATCTTTAGCGTTAAATGAGCCAACTCTTTATGAGCTAAATCATCCACAACGAACTGTATTTGATATTACAGAAGATTCTGGAATGGTTATTGCAAAAATTATGAGAGAAGTGCAAAAGGTAACAGTAGAGGTCGCAAAATTAGGAGGTATATTACCGAGAGTTCCTTATGTAAAAAGTTGCCCTACTGATAAATTTGATACTGAATATTGTCCTATAGATTTAGCACCATGTGATAGTTCTTTTGATATTACAAATTCTAGTAGTACCGC
>CAMCYC010000085.1 GCA_945883795.1 Sulfurimonas crateris
CTTGAAGATGCTGAGTACACCTCAAAAGTGAGGTTAAGTCAATATTCAGCTTCAAACGGTAAAACAAATAAAATGTATCTTTTAGATAGAGATGCTTTCAGTTTAATAGTCATGGGATTCACTGGTGCAGAAGCTATGGAGTGGAAAAAGCAATATGTAAAAGCTTTTAACGAAATGGAAAAGCAAATCATATCTACTCCAAAGACTCAATACCTAGAGCCTAAAATACAATGTGAAATTGCTTTGATTGAGGGAATCGCAAAAGGTTTAAAAATTGATGATGCTTCAAAGCTTAGTATGTATCACACATTAGCAAAAGTCAATAATCTTGATTCTAGTATATTGCCTCACTATGTAGAAAATACAAAAGTACATCATGCATTAACTCACTTCTTAAAAGAAAGAACACCAAAAATAAGTGCCAAAGAGTTTAATCAAATTTTGGTTTTAAATGGATACTTAGAACAAAAAACACGACAATCAAAAGATAAGAGTATCAAAAAGTTTTATAGTGTAACTGATAAAGGTAATTATTATGGAATCAACCAAACATCACATCAAAACAAAAATGAAACTCAACCCCATTGGTATGATAATACTTTTGATGAACTATTTGATGTTTGCGTGAATATCAAGATGGTCGCTTAAAAAGGTTAATCATGAACTTACAAGCATTCGAGAATTTAGAATTAATACCACAATTACTGAAAACAATAGAAGACATGAATGAAAGACTAAAAAGATTTGCACCGCCTCTCACCACAAAAAGAGAGGTTGCAAATTTTCTGGGAAAATCTCAAAGTACAATTAACAATTACATGGCAACTGGACGATTAAAAGACGGTTATCACTTTCATCGCAAAAATGATAAAATGTTAGTGTTTATAGAGAACGCTATTATTGAGTTTAGAAATGAACTACATAGAGGAATAGCAAATGAAAAAATTAAGATTTAAAATTAGGAAAAATGCAAAAGATGAATCAATCCTGTACTACGGAATCGGCACTAAATTTCTGTCGTCTGGGTTAAAAGATTCCAAAGTAAATAGAAATATCATTATTGGCAAATTTAAAAGTGGAAAGTTTGACAAAGAGTTAGAAGTAAATTTGCAACACAATGTTAAGACTATCAAAGAACTATTAATTGAGGTTTTGGAAAATAAGAGTAAAACACTAAAGTATAAAACATTGGAAGCCTACAAATCTTCAACTAATCAGCACTTGATACCTTATTTTCAGGATACACTTGTAACAGAGATTAAGCCGATTGACATTAAAAAGTTCCAAGACAGTTTGGTAGATAAGAAACTAGGCAATGGCATTATTAATCTAGCAAGAATTTTACTAAAAGAAGTTTTTGCAATTGCCATACTCCACGAATGGATAACATTAAATCCGATTAAAATGATAGAGATGCCGAAAGCTAGAGTCTCTACAAAGAAAGCAAAACCTTTTACACTCGATGAGATAGATTTAATTTTAGCAAACACAAAAGGAGCAGTTAGAAACTTCTTTGGAATATCGTTCTTTACAGGAATGAGGTCAGGCGAACTATTGGCTTTAAAATGGGAAGATATTGATTTCAAGACAGATACTATTTCAATCAATAAAACTGTTGCAAGTGGGTACATAAACACACCAAAAACCGAATCTAGTAAAAGAGATATTGAAATACTTAATAAAGCAAAAGAGTTTCTTATCGCTCAAAGATTAGAGACGGGTTTGAAAAATGATTATGTATTTTTAAGTCAACACAACACACATTATAGTTGTAATACTTTTTTTTACTATGCGTTGCAAGATGTTTTAGAGAAATTGAATATTGAAAAAAGAAGCTTACATAACACAAGACACACATTTGCAAGCCTGATGCTCAATAACGGTATTGAAGCCATCTGGGTTTCAAATATGCTAGGACATGAAAACTTGAATATCACACTCAAAATATATACTCACTACATGCCCAAAAAAGAAAAGATGAGTATAGAGTTTTTAGAAAAACGATACAAAAACGGTACACACTCAGCTTAAACCTCGAAAGCCCCATATTATGTCATTAATGTGAAGTTAAATGAATCTTGAATTAAAAAAATATTAAAGTAAATATTAAAGTAAATAATAAGTAAAAATAATATAATTTTATATTTATTTGAAGCATATTTCAGTATTCTTAATATATAATGGTAAAAGGATATGTTATTTATTCAGTAAAAAAGGGTACTCATGAATGTAGAAAAGTATAAATTAGCCACAATGTTTTCCCTTATGTTTGCGAGTGCATTTATAGTTATATCTACAGTTTTTTACTACTATAGTTATGTAAAACAAGTTGATTCACTCAATTTAAATTTAAAATCTCAAGCTAAATCAGTTTTGGACTTTGCAGATGTACTACTTGAATCAAGAAATGAAAAATTTTTCAATGGTGATTCTAGTGAAATACCGCAAGTGATTCAAAATGATGTATTTGATAAATTTACAAGTATATCTGGAGGCAAAGTTTTCTTCAAAGAAGCGTCTATCACACCTGTAAATCCTAAAAATAAAGCAACTGACTATGAATCTGAAATTATTAATAATTTTAAAAATAATCGACAACTCAAAGAGATAGAAAAAATTGTTAACGATTCTAATAAAGAATACTATATGCTCTCTCGACCAATGATTTCGGAAGAAAAATGTATAGTATGCCATCCTACTTGGACAGTTGGTCAGGTTATAGCAATTGAAAATGTAAGAATAGATATGGATGATTTTTATACATCTCTTAGAAATAATATATTTTTAACTATCCTGACTGGATTGATAAATATAATCATGATTTTAATCTTGACACACTATCTCTTTAATAAATATGTCTCAGTTAGAATACATAAACTTTTAGAACTTATCTTTAGAGTAGAAAAAGGAAACTTTGTCATTGATGATTTACTAAAAGGTGAAAAACTCCAACAAGGAAGTAGTTCTAATGAAGTTGATAGACTATTTAGACACCTCAAACAAATGGTAGATACGCTTAAACCCGTTATTTCAAATGTCGTTGAAGTGAGTAAAAATATGGCTTTTCAATCAAGTTATAGCTTTGTAAAAATAGACCAGACAAATCAACTTGTACAGCAACAGTATAATTATTTAAACAATTCAAAAGATAAACTGATAAATGTTTTAAATGAAAATGACCTTATCAAAGATTCCCTAAATAATCTTATTGCAAGTTCGCAAAACTCAAAAACAATCATAAAAAATAGTCAAACAGATGTCGCAAATAACTTAAAAAAAGGGAAAGAAGCTGCAAATTCTATGGACCAAACTTCACAAACTATCAAAGAATTAAAAGTATTCTCTGATGAGGTTTCCAAAATGACTGCACTTATTATAGATATAGCGGATGAAACAAATCTTATCTCACTCAATGCTGCTATTGAAGCTGCACGAGCTGGTGTACATGGAAGAACTTTCTCTGTAGTTTCGGATAAAATTAGAGATTTAGCAGAAGTTTCTCGCCAAAATGCAGATGCAATAATAACTGTTTTATCAAGCATAGAAAAACAAATTGACAAAGTTGGAGCAAGCGCTCTCTCTTCAAAAGAGAGTGTTTTAGCACTTGTAGATAATTCATACAATATAGACAAAAGTTTTGATGAGATTAAGGTGAGTTTTGATTTAATATCCTCATCATTAAATACTCTCACACATGAATTTGGAGAAGAATCAAAAAGTCTTAAAGAAGTTGAAAAAAATTTAAATGATGTTGAAAATTCTAGTAAAGTACTCGCCCAAAATGCTGAAACTACAAAAGCTATCATGGATACTATTTCTAATAAGAGTGCTGAATTAAAAACTTTAGCAGATGGATTTGAAGTTGTTTTTAATAATAGAGGGAGTAAAAGAACAGTTATCACACCCCCAATTTTAGCACTAGACCATCAAAATCATCAAGCTTATATATTTGATATTTCTAATACGGGGATATCATTTTACTTTTCTGAAGAAAAAATACAAAGACAAAAGGATGAAAAGATTATTTTAAATCTTCAAGTTCCTATCAATAATAAAAATAAATATGAATGTACTATAGTTTATATTAGTGGTGCTATCTTAAAAGATGTATATTTTTATGGAGCAAAATTTTAAAATACATTTTTTCTAAAGTATTGTTAATATAAACTAAATTTTGTATAATTAAAAAAACTATCACAAAGGGTACAAATGAATATTGCAATTATAGGCTTGGGCTTAATGGGTGGTTCACTTGCACTTAGTCTCAAAAGACTCGATTTCGTTACAAGCGTTGTGGGCAGTGACCATAATGAGCAACATCAAAAAGATGCAAAAAGATTAAATTTAGTAGATACAATTGTTGATTTTAATGAAACAAAAAATTATGATGTAATTTTTTTGGCTATTCCTGTCAATGGAATTATTAAAGTAATCCAAAATTTAATCGGTGTGAATGAAAATACAACCATCATTGATTTGGGAAGTACAAAAGAGGTGATTATCTCTTCTGTTCCACCCGCTTTACGCAAAAATTTTGTAGCAGCTCACCCTATGACAGGAACCGAAAATAATGGTCCACATGCAGCCATAGAAGGACTTTACGAAAATAAAGTTGTAGTTCTTTGTGACTTAGAAGATAGCGGAGAACATCAAGCGGCAATTGCACGAAAAATTTTTAAAGCACTTAAAATGAAAAAATTTTTTATGAAAGCCAAAGAACATGACCGTCATGCTGCTTTTATTTCCCATATGCCTCATGCTATCTCTTACTCTCTTGCAAATACAGTTATGCAACAAGAAAATAAACGCAATATTTTAGCACTTGCAGCAGGTGGTTTTCGCTCCATGAGTCGTCTTGCAAAGAGTTCTCCGTTTATGTGGGAAGATGTTTTTAAGCAAAACAAATCAAATATACTCGAAGCTATAGAGGTTTTTGAACATGAACTCGCAAGTCTTAAAGAGGGAATACTCAATGAAGATTGGGAAAAAGTTCACAAAAAAATGGCAGATGGAAATAAACTGTATGATATTTTTGATTAAGATAAAAAATTGAGAAATTTTACTTAATGTTATTTCTCAATATTAATTATGCAATAAAAGATTAAAACGAGATTCTATTTCTTCCATTTTGTTTTGATTTATAGAGGTTGGTATCGCCGATTTTTACGACAGCTTCTAAGTCATTGTTACTTTGGCTATGGGTTGCACCAAGACTAATGGTGACTTTAAGCTCCAAATCTCCATATTTTACACTCTTTGATTCTATAGCTTTTCGTATCCGTTCTCCGATTTCTACTGCTTCATCTAAACTTGTTTTTGGCAGTATAATACCAAACTCTTCGCCACCCAATCTTCCTACTATATCATTTTCTCTCGTCTCTTCCATGAGGGTGTCTGCCACCATTTTGATTACAATATCGCCAGCGTCATGTCCGTAAGTGTCATTGACTTTTTTGAAGTGGTCAATGTCAAGCATGATAAAGCTCAACCCTTTATTTAAAGCACAAATGCCTCTTGATTTGTCATACCAACTTCTTCGATTTAAGAGATTTGACAAAACATCAACAGAAGCTATTATGTGCATTTGATAAGCATTTTCATACGCTTCTTCCCCATTTTTTCTATTGAGTGCAACAACAGCAAACACATAAACAGCCAAGGGAATAGAAAAAATAGTGTAAATAAAAATCTCTTCGGAACTTTTATCAAAGCGTTCAAACAAAATAAGAACAATTAGAATCTGATAGATTTCCATAATAATGTAGATTTTTTTTGTTATCAAAGGTCCGAGCATAATGGTTGCGACAAGATAATAGACCCAGTTGTATCCCACAAAATGTACATCGTTGTCAAACGCTATATATCCATAAGTGATAGCTGTATAACCAAGTGTTCCAAAAAATGTAATCGCCTCAACACGATGATTTTTAAAAAAGGAGTGTGAAACAGCAACCACAACCATGACTGCAAAAAATATCGCTATGAGCCTTGCTATGAAAACGCCATCCCAATGTGGAGTATCTCCATAAACCTTATAGTCAAAGAATAAATACAAAATTGCCAAGGCAAGACCCAAATAACTGAAAATCAAAAAAATTTTGAGTATTCTTTCTCCATGAAACTCTTCATAGCTCTCAAAATTAACTAATCTGTTATGGCTTACAGCTTTATTTTGCTTGAGGTTTTTATTGAACTTACTTCCACACTTTCCACAAAACTTAGCTATAGCTAAATCAAAAGCCACAACTCCGCAACTACTACATAGTTTACCCATTACACACCTCTACTTTTTTTGATTTTTTCATACGCACTATTGATGAGTTTTGTTCGCTCTTCTGCAAAATTCATGAGGTCTTTTGGTAAATCTTTGCTACTTATAGAATCATAGTGATATTGTTTAATTAATCGGCGGTAATTTATTTTGATGATTTCTAGAGAATCACTCTCTTTGGATTCCAAAATTGTATAGCTCTCTTGTAGGGTTAAATTTGTGTTTTTGGTTGTATTGTTGGATTCTTGTTTTGGCTCAAATTTATTTTTAATATTTTGATAAATAGAAAAATCTAGCCCCAAATGATGGACTATTTTTACAATAATATTTTCTTCACTCTCATCATAAACACCATCTACAAAAGCAAGAGAAACAAATATCTCTATCATCTG
>CAMCYC010000086.1 GCA_945883795.1 Sulfurimonas crateris
AGATTGTATGACAACAGGTGCGAGTGTTATTAACGATGCTTTCACAGGTGAAATATTTATAAAACAAGCTGATGGAAGTTATTTAAAAATGTAATGAGAGTCTTTTTTTCCTAGTTCCCACGGTTTCCGTGGGAATACATATAACACTACAAACAACAAATAAATATACACTCCATGCAGAGCATGAGAGTCAGAAAATTCCCTCATTCCCAAAATATATACAATCCGCAATAAAAAAGCCCAAGCTAAAGCTTGGGAACTATACTCATGTAAATTGAAAAAGCATAAAATTTATTATTACTTATCGGCTCCCAACTTCATAATATAGGGAAAATTCCAATTATAAAAACTAGTTTTTTGAGTTTACTTGAGTATAGTAAAAATCAAAATACAGTAATTCAATTTTCAATTTAAGTAAGATACAATCAGAAAAAATATATGGGGTTTGTTATGTTTAAGTTATATAGGTTATCTTTTTTAAGCGGTAGTGTTTTAATGTTATTATCAGGATGTTCACATAAATATCCTGTGGTGTATAATTCTAATCCCTCGGGAGCGGATGTTGTGTGTCATGGAATCAATTATGGGCAAACACCACTTACGCTCTATACGAATGATAAAATTACATCAAATGATAAAAAAAATGGTTACATCAAAACTATACCTTGTAGTGCGCAATGGGTTGGTGGTGCTACTGAAAATTATGCAACTACTTGGGATTTAAATAAGTTTCCTGATGGTGTCATGCAAACATTAGAAAGACCAGATGAAGATAACTATGAAAAAGCACCTCAATTTCCTATACAAGTTCCAAGAATGACCGAACAACAAAGACAAGAAGCAGCAGCCAAAAGTACGGCAGTATCAGACGCATATAAAAGTTATCAATTAGAGAAAAAGCATAACTACATGAGATATGACTACTAATTTAATAAAAATTGATAAGAATAATTCTGAGGGATATGATGATTTTTATGCTGGGGTTTTGGTTGCACTCATTTTAATTCAAAATTTCGTGTAAAAGCAAGTTCGTTATCATTTTCTTTAGCATTCTCAACTATTAATAATTTAGTTTGATTATCTATTTTTTGAAGATATGTTAAAAATTCACTTGGATACATTTCATAATCATCGCAGATAATTAAATCTACAGCATTCAAATATTTTTTAGTCAAAAGTGGGTTAATAAAAAAATTATTAATAAGAAGTGGCAAATTTATTTTTGAAAGATATTTATTGACAAAATCTTTAGGTGTCATTATCTCAATAGATATAAGAGTAGTATCTATTTTTGCATAAGTAAGTATATCGAATAATTTTTTTTGTAACAAATCACAATCAAGCGATATTGGTTTGATAATTACAATGTTAAGGCTTGAATCTTGGAGCTTTTCTACAATAGCTTTGAGTAAAATTACACTTGTTTTTCCACTACGAGAAACTCCTTTGAGTGTATAAATTGATGGTAATATATAATCTATAAATTTCATTTGCTCCTGTGAAGCCAATATAAAAGAATTGGAATTATCTAAAATAGCATACTGTGTAAATATTGTACCAATTACAATAGAAGGATTAAAAAGTTTATTTTGTGAAATCTCAGTTTTTATAATACTACCTAAAATATCATGCGAAGAAAAATTATTAAAAATAATCCTCTCTTTTGGCAGGAGTCTTTTTATTGTATCATCAAGAGATTCGTACTCTTGAAAACTTAAATTTTCCATCATAAGAAAATTAAATATAGGTATATCACTAAAATCTACATTATCCAATTTTAATCTTATAAATTGATGTGCTTTTTCAAATGCTAATGTATTTTTAGAAGAGTCTTGTTGAGTTGCTTTTTGAATCGTTGCGTTTTTTAAATCTTTATAACTCCAGTTTTTATATTCAAAAAGAAAAATTCCTCTGCTTTGTTCCATAAGAAAAAGAGGAATAAAAAAACTTTGACTATGATGATATATTGTTACATTTTCCAGAAGATGAAGTGTATTTTCTCGTGCAACTAATTGTAGCCTCTGCAAGAGTGTTTGCCTTGGAAGTAGAAGAGTTTTGTTAGCGTTTTTTTTTAAAAATGTAAAGAATAAAGATAAGTTCAAAAGAAGGACACACTATTTATGATTAAAATAAAGAGGTTATTTTTTTTATACATATTCAATCCTTATAATAATAATTTAAAAAAGTTGTTTTAATTGTGAACCAAAAAGATTATTAATAAAACAATCATGATAAATCCATTTTTTATCTAAGTAATATTTCTGTTTTTGGAAGTAAATAGAATATTTTGTCTTCTCAAGATATAGCATTTTTAATCGTGCAAGAATCGATAAATCAGTGAGAATAATTATATCAACATTATCAAAAATATGGCTTAAAATTAGAAATCTACTGAGAACTTCGCAAAACTCTCTGTTCATGATGAGCGACATTTATCTCTACATATTTTTCTATTTTTACTTCCATAATAATCAAAGAGAGCGTCTATTAAAATATCTGTATATTCTTTTGTCATGTCTCCCATGTGAGAGACTCTAAATATTGTATCTTTGAGTTCTCCGCCATTTGGGGCAACGACTACATTATATTTTTCTTCTAAAGCTTTTACGATTTCTAGGGCAGATTTATTATCTGTTGGAGTGAGTGTTGTGAGAGCATTTGGCATAAAATGGGTGTAAGGTTTGAGTGGAAGAGGTTTAATTGCTTCTCTAAAATAGTGTGCAATCTCTTTTGCTTTTTGTATCTCTTTTTGAGGTGTATTTTTGATAATTTGTTCTAATCTTTTTTGAAGTTGCAAAATAACACTCACAGCAGGAGTAAAAGGGGTTTGACCTCTAAGACCATCTTTTAAATAACTATTAAAATCAAAATAAAGTTGGTGTTTTGGATTGATTTTTGCAATAGCTTTTGGGGATAAAATAATCATGCTAAGAGCTGGAGGAAGAGCTAAACCTTTATGAGAACTTATAATAAGTGCGTCAATGTTATCTCTGCTCATATCAAGTGCATCAGTGATAAACATGCTAATTGCATCGACAATAAAAAGCATATTATTTTCTTTGGCAAAATTTCCAAGAGATTCTAAATTGTATAAAACTCCAATACTTGTTTCATGAGCATTGACGATTAAACTAGAGGCATCTTTAGAATCATTCAATAAAGAAGTGTCGCTTAGGTTTGTATCTTTTACTTTACAATTTATATTTGTAATCCCATGAATATTACAAATATCTACAAATCTTTGACCAAACCCTCCACCATTAATAATCAGTGCAGTGTCTTTAAGGCTCAGTAAATTTTGTACAGTTGCTTCCATTCCAGCAGTTCCAGAGGCAGTTAAAAATAAAACTCTGCTATTTTTTGGTGCATTTGCAATTTGGAGCAAGTTGGTTTCGCAATCAAGCACAACTTGTGAAAATTCTTCATTTCTAAAATAGGGCGTTTGCATAGCACCTAATTCTAAAGTTTCTTTGTACATTTTTACAGGACCGGGGGTGAAAATATATTTTTGGTAAAGTGTGTGCATTTGTATTCCTCATGTTTATATTGGTTAATCAAATCAATAAAGTCACTTATCTCTTTATTTTTATTTGCTAGATTTATTAAAGCTTTTTGAATAGATAAAAAAATATATAAATTATTATTGAATGATTTTTGTTGTTTTTCAGTCCATTTATAGTGTGGAAAATTATACACTATTTCAACTTCTTTATCGTATATTTGATAGTTTTTCAAAATATTTTGAATGATGTTATATCCGTATAATGTTTTATCTTGTATCCAATATTTCTTGGTAAAAATATTTTTATATTGTCGTTTATAGGAAAATGTACTATTTGTATTAGAAGAAAGATATGCAATTCTCTCCCAAAAATAACTGGCTTCATAGATAGTATTTGTTAATTCTTTCATCTCTTGTATTGATGAGGGTAGTTTTTTCTGTTTTCCTGTGCCTTTTCTAAAAGCATTTTCTGCCCATCTAGCTTGACCTTCCATAGACCAACGATTATTAAACATGCTATAGCCATATTGAATTAAATGAAAAAATTCATGCATAGGAGTTAATGTTGTTGGAATTAAATTTACAGATAATTTTATGACTAAAGATTTATTTTTTATATCAATCTCATCTCTAGCTGCACCATTTACTTTTAAAGGTATTAAATGAATATCAATAAAGTTTGCTTTATTTTTAAACCGTGGTTGATTCAAAGGATGGATAAATCCAAAGTTTCCTATGAATAATTTTGATACTTCGCTAAGTTGATTAGCGATATTTTCTACATAATCTGGTGTGCCATTATGATTTACATCGAGTTGATTTTTTGGAGGCAAACTATTATTACCCTTGAGTGTGTAGTAGATTCTAAATTCATCTTGTTTATAAACATGTGTGAGTGTTTTAAGATAATCACTTGCACTTAGTGAGACTAAAAAAAGAAAAAAGAAAAGAAAAAATTTCATCAATTTTCTTTCGCTAAACATAGTTTTAAAATATCACCTGTCTCTTTTTTAAGTTCATTTTGATTCCATGTATTGGGATTTGCTATTTCACTCCCTATTCCAAAATAAAAACAACCATGCAACTCTTCAAAACTTCGAGCAAACGAGTTGTATAAAAAACTGATAATCTTTTCATGGTGATTGAAATCATTTTTGACAAATTTTAAAACTTGGATAGTTGTTTTTTCTTTTTGATTTTTAGAAACTAAAACATAGATAGCATCTTTTCGCACCAAAATATCTTTTGGGATACTCTCTTTTTCTAAATCTATTTTTTGCACTTGAAGTTCTTTATTTTTGAGTGATGCCAAATAAAGTCCAAAGGGTAAATTTTGATGGTCATTGTGCTTATAAGCTCCTATATAAAGTGCTTTATTTTCAAAATTTACATTTTTAATTATTTTAATACCATCATCTTGGAGTTTTGTATCTGGAAACATTTTGGCAGTATTTAAATCAAATCGTGGCGAGAAAGTATTATATTTTGGATTGTATTGTGTCATGCTTACTTTTTTTATTTTGCTCTTTCTAAAAATTTGTGTAGCAAAAAGTTCATCTCCAATTTCTAAAAAACTATAGACTCTCTCATGTTTTGCTTGTATAAGTTGTTTCCAATTTATAGCTTTTTTATCACTTATAAAAACTGCACCTTTGTTGTTTAAGCCTACTGCTGTAAATATCTTATTTTCTTTAGCCACAATATCATAAACATGTAAAGCATTTGGCAAAGTTCTATTTTTGTACCAGTGATTTTCATATTTACGATAAATATTTCCAAAGTCCCATTTCTCTGTTGCGTCATGCCCTGCAATGTATAAAATATCTCCATACACTTTAAAAATATCAATTTGCTCCTCTGCAACTCTATATTCATGAGTAAAACTATCATCTTTTGGATTGAGTGAAACTACATTAACTCGACCTGCATTTTTTGCAGGGGAATAATTAGAACTATTGCCACCGCCAATATAAATTTTGTCCTTATAAAGTTGCATATCCCAAATATTTCTAGCATAAATCATCTCGCCACTTTTGTACTCCTTGGAGTAAGGATTTCCCAAAAAAATAGGCTCTCCAAAAGCACTATAAAAAAAGTAAACTAAAAAAAATATAGCTTTCATGTATCTAACTCATTAACATAAATATCTATCATCTCTTTAAAATCAGGGCAAAAACCAGCAAGGGTATATCCCATTCTTGGGTTAATTTCAAAAATTTTTGGGATATTATTTTCTATTTTATAATTGATACTACATTGACAATACCCTTTTGCAGGATTAAAAACTTCTATAATTTGCATAAAAAGTTCTAAAAATTGTGTTGCTTCTCTCTTTGTTTGTATGTTTGATTCTTGTTGCAAAACATAGTTTTGTTTTGAAGCGGTTTTGCTATAAGTTATATCTTTTAAAACTACTCCATCTTTAGAAAAAATCGTTGTTGCATATTCTACATTTGATGGGAGATAATCACAAATAAGCAAATTTTCATTAGTTGCATCAATTGCCTCTTTGTTATAAACCAAAGCAACACCTTTTCCTCCTCCACTCCCTTTTTTTATTTTTACAATACATGGAAAAGGGATAGTGTCTTGGAGAGTATAATATTTTGGGGTATATTTGGCAAAATTATTGGCTACTAAAATATCATAAAATCGTTGTTTATTTCCAACACTTTTGATAAATCGTCTTGAATTGACAATAAATTTTAATCCATTTTCTTTGAGAAGTTTTTCATTTTGTTTTATAAAAAAATGGGTGGCATAATTAT
The DNA here is from genome assembly GCA_945883795.1 of Sulfurimonas crateris. Taxonomy (GTDB): domain Bacteria; phylum Campylobacterota; class Campylobacteria; order Campylobacterales; family Sulfurimonadaceae; genus Sulfurimonas; species Sulfurimonas crateris_A. The sequence continues at coordinate 6,271 of CAMCYC010000086.1, forward strand.
TTGCAAAAAGGATTTTTATACTGTTTTCTTTACAATATTCTAAAATGGTGGTCACTTTTTGAAATGCCATGTGATGAGGTTCTAACCATAAACATGGGCTCGTTGCTTTGCTCCAATTATGACCCATTAAAAGTTTATGATTTTGATAATGTTTTATTGTTAATGCCTTCATGATAATTGCTTCTAAGCCCCCTTTGTTATGCAAATATACCGCTAAATGGTGGTCATTTGTATCATAGCTTATAAGCTTGATTGTATTATTTTGGAGATGTTTTGCATGGAGTGCATCGAGTTGTAAATTTTTTGCATAATGGATTTGAATATCCATGGAGGTTGT
>CAMCYC010000087.1 GCA_945883795.1 Sulfurimonas crateris
GGAAGGCTGAGTATACATGCAGCAAGGTGGTGCGCATTTTCAGGTTCAAGCTTAAAAAGCAACGGTTTTATGGTTTTGTAATCAATCATTATAATCCACTTTTATAAAATTTTTGTATTATACTACTTAATTCTAAAAGCCTGATAATAAGCACTTCTTTTTGAATAGTTGAACATTCTAAATCGTTAATTCGTTATAATATTTGAATTTTTTTTAGGATGATTTTTATGAAGCAATTTTTGATATTGATATTTCTTATATCAACTCTCTTTGGTGCAATGCCAAAATTTTTGATGCCTGAAGAGGCTTTTAAACCACATGCAAAACTGAATGATGTTATGCAAATTGAAGTAGAGATAGAGTTAGGCAAAGGGATATATGTTTATGAAGATAAAGTAAATTTTGAGCTTAAAAACACCAATATTTTAGGTATTGCAAAGATTCAAAAACCTTTGGCTATCGAGCATGAAGGTTTTTCTGTTTATTTGAATTCACCAAAGTTTTTACTCTTTTTAGAAAACAATGGTTCAAATAATATTGAAAATGTAGAGTTGTTTGTATCGTATCAAGGGTGTTCTGAAGATGGTTTGTGTTATGAACCACTTGATATAAGTTTTAATTTGAGCGTAGATAGTTCAAAAATAGCTTCTGAAATTTCTAAGCAAACAGTTCAATCAGTAAAAGAAATGTCTCAAACAGATAGTATTGCAAACACGATAGGTTCTGGTAATATTTTTATGATTATTTTAACCTTTTTAGGGTTTGGATTATTGCTTGCACTTACTCCATGTGTTTTCCCAATGATACCTATTATCTCTGGACTTATCATCTCCCAAGGGGAAGGTTTAACCACAAAAAGAGCATTTTTTCTCTCTGTAATATATGTTTTATCTATGGCAGTTGCTTATACCATTGCAGGTGTTTTGGCGGGTTTATTTGGTTCAAACTTACAAGCCTCACTTCAAGACCCTTATGTTATTTATTCTTTTAGTGCTATCTTTGTAGCTTTGGCTTTGAGTATGTTTGGTCTTTATGAGCTTAAAGTTCCTGATTTTATAGTGAGTAAAGTAAGTGCAACACATTCTAAAGGTGTTGTTGGTGTAGCAATTATGGGATTTTTATCAGCACTTATTGTAGGTCCATGTGTCGCTGCTCCTTTGGCGGGTGCACTTGTGTATATTGGTCAAACGGGTGATGCACTGCTTGGTGGTATAGCACTTTTTTCTATGAGTATTGGGATGGGTTTACCACTAATTGCTGTGGGTGTAAGTGCTGGTAAATTTATGCCTCGTCCTGGCGCATGGATGACTATTGTGACTGCTATTTTTGGGATTATCATGTTGGGTGTGGCTATCTGGATGCTTGAAAAAGTTGTAGCAGAGGATATTATTATTCTTTTATATGGGCTTTTAGGGATTGGGAGTGCTGTTTATTTTGGCGTATTTGATAGTGGTGTCGCTGTATTTCGAAAAAGTGTTGCAGTTGTTTTATTTATCTATTCATTTGCAGTTTTTTCAAGCTTTTTGGCAGGTTCTGCAAGTATGACTAAACCATTGGAGTTTTTAAAACCACAGGTAACTGCTTTATCTACACAGAGTATTTCTCAAGAGGCTGATTTTATGAGAGTGACATCAATTCAAGAGTTGGATGCACTTTTAGCTAAGAATAAGGGCAAAAAAATAATGGTTGATTTTTATGCTGATTGGTGCACTGCATGTAAAGAGCTTGAGGAAAAAACATTTTCAGATGAGCGTGTTAAAAATAAAATGGATGAGTTTGTTTTGATACAAGCAGATGTAACACAAAATAAACAAGAACAAAAAGACTTGAGTAAAAAATATGGAGTTTTTGGACCTCCTGTGATTATTTTTTTTGATACAAATAGCGAAGTTATACATGCTAAAACTCTAGTTGGCTTTATGGAAGCCAAAGAATTTTTAGCACATTTAAACACTCTTTTCTAATAAATTGGCAACATTTTTTGAGCTTCCATGTTGTAGGTAAGCTCTAAGTGCTTTTGAATCATTTAAAAATGTACCTCTATCTAACCCTTTATATGCCTTGATAAGATTATCCGCCGTGACAGCTTTTTGGATAAATTCAGGGTGTAAATCTCTTTCATTAAACTTTCTAAACATGATGTTACTGAGTCCTATATGATTGAGCTTAACAAGTCTACTAGCGATAAAATAATCAATCGGATTGGCTATGTAACTTAGTACAAAAGGGATTCCAATAAGTGCAGCTTCGAGTGTAGCGGTGCCACTGCAAATAAAAGCAAAATCTGCTTCGTAGAGTGTTTTATAAGTATCATGGACGATGATAAACCCTTTTAAATCCCCATAAACTTGCAAAATATCCTCTTGTGTAAAATGTGTTGGAATAATAATAGTTGCTTCAATGCCTAGTTTTTCTCTTACTTTTTTAAAAACTGGCATAAGTTTTTTTATCTCACCTTTGCGACTTCCTGGCATGAAAACAATCTTTTTGACTGTTTCGTTGAGGTGATTTTTGTATCTAGGAATAATATCAAGAAGTGGATGTCCAACATAAGTGATGGGTGCAGTTTTGGAGTAATAATCTTTTTCAAAAGGGAGTATAGAGGCTAAATGGTCTATAGTTTTTTCTAAAACAGGGATTCTTCTTTTTTTCCACGCCCATGCTTGTGGTAAAATATAGTAAATAATCTCTTTGTTTGGGAATCTCTTTTTTATTTTTTTGGCAAGTGGGAGATTAAATCCTGAAGAATCAATCAGTAAAATTTTGTCCGCTTTTTCTGCTAAATCTGCCATTTGTGTATTGAGCTTAAAAAAATAGAATAATTTTTTAAGCACATCCACAAAACCCATGACGGCAAGTGAGCGTAAATCGACTATTGGAGAACCAAGTTGTGCATCAAAAATTCCAATAAATTCAACCGAATCACTTAGCTCTTTTTTTAAAGATTTTAGATGTATATTTGCGGAGTGTTCTAAGGCACTTACGAGTATTTTCATAAAGAGGGTATCTCCAATCGTTTTTGGTATAATTTTGCAATTATATCTAAGGTGGTCTAAAATGGTTATTTTTAACGCAATTGTTTGTGATGTCAACGGAGAAAAAAAAGCTGATGTACGAATTGAAAAAGGAATTATTACAGAGATAGGAACTCAATTGCAAGATGTAGAAATGATTGATGCAAAAGGGGGGTATTTTATACCGCTTTTAATAGATGCAAATGTGCGATTGCAAGATTCTACACTCAACTCAAAAAACATTCAAGCGATTTCAAAAGAGGCTCTCAAAGGTGGCATAGGGCATATAATTTTAAATGCAGATTCTACCCCTGCTATAGATAATGAAGTAGTTTTGGAGTATGCTCAAAATAATTTAGATAAACTCGAAGGGGCAAAAGTAGACCTCATGTTAAACACTCTTAAAGAGGATGCTTCACTAAGTAACATTGCAATTCTTCTCAAAAAAGGGGCGATTGCACCTTACATGAGTACAATCGCAAAAAATAATATCTCTATCAAAATAGCCGAATATGTACAGATGTATGGCGTGACACTTTTTTGTAAAGCAGAAGATAATTCTCTTATCAATAATGGCGTTATGCTTGATGGTGATGTAAGTTCAAAACTTGGATTGGCTGGGATTCCTGATTTGAGTGAAGTGTTGCATGTTTCCCGTATGATAGAGATTGCACGGCATTTTAAAATTAAAATTCTTTTTAAATCTATCGCTTCACCCCGTTCTATTTATCTTATAGATAAAGCAAAAAAAGAGGGTGTAGATGTTCAATGCGAAGTTTCAATTCACCATTTGGTGCATTCAGATGAAGCTTGTGAAAATTTTAATACAACAGCAAAATTAAATCCACCTCTAGCATGTAAAAAAGATGTTTCCCTTCTGCAAGAAGCATTAAAAAATAATCAGATAGATTGTTTAACCGTTTTACATCAGCCAAACTCCCCTGTAAATAAAGAGGTTGCATTTTATGATGCACATTATGGATGCGAAGCACTTAGCGATGCATTATCTCTTTATTATACAAAATTTGTCAAAACTCAAATGATTACTATGAGTCAATTACTTAAACTCACAGTACAAAACCCTGCAAAAAGTATAGGGATTGAAGCTGGAATAATAGAAGTTGGACAAAAGGTACATGCACAGTTGTTTGATACACAAGAACAAGTAGTCATTAGTAACAAACAATCGTTGTATGATGGTCAAGTATTAGACGGTAGAGTTCTTTTTAGCTTTTATGGTGATAAAATTATTAGATAAAAGATGAGGTTTTCAGATGGCATTTTACTCCCAAAATGAAGAGATAAATAAAATTTTAAGTCGTGTTTCATTGGACCGTGAAGAGTTATGTCGTTATTTAAATGCTCAAGACGAACATATTCGTAAAATGCACATGATTGGAACAGCACTTTCTTCTGAAAATAATCTTGATAAATTGCTTGAGATGATTTTGAGGTACGCTAAAGAGAGTGCAAACGCTGATGGTGGAACTCTTTATTTGATGAATAAAGAACAAACAAAACTTCGTTTTAAGGTTGTAGAAACTAGCTCTTTACATATTTCTATGGGTGGAACTATGAATAAAATAACTTGGGCTCCACTTGAACTCTACCATGCTGATGGCTCAAAAAATCTTGCAATGGTGGCTGCAACTTGTGCTCTTGAGGGAAAAATAATCAATATTAATGATGTCTATGAAACAAAAGACTTTAATTTTGAGGGTACAAAAAAATTTGATAAAGGGACAGGTTTTCGCTCAAAATCAATGCTCGTTATCCCCATGAAAAATTATGAAAATGAGATAATTGGAGTTTGTCAACTCATTAATAAAATAGATTTTATAACAAAAGAGGTTATCTCTTTTACTCAAAAAGATATAGAAATTTTATCCTCTTTGGCTTCTCAAGCAGCTGTAGCTATTACAAATACACAGCTAATTCAAGATTTACGATTGCTTTTAGAAGCCTTTATTAATAGTATCGCTTCGGCAATTGATGCAAAATCTCCTTATACAGGTGGTCATGTTCGCAAAGTTGCAGAGATTACCATGATTATTGTCAATGCACTCAATGATGTGAAAGAGGGTAAATATAAAGATATTCACTATAGTTATGACCAATTAAATGAGCTTAGAATTGCAGCTTTGATGCATGATGTGGGGAAAATTACAACGCCTGAATATGTGGTGGATAAATCAACAAAATTGGAAACAATATTTGACCGTATTAAATTAATTGAATCAAAATATGAAGTTTTAAAGCGTGATGCAGAGATTGAATTCTTGAAGAAAAAAATTGCTTTGATTGAATCTGGAAATATAGAAATGCTAGATGATATTACTCAAGAATTTAATGACAAAATTGCTGTTTATAAAGAGGAACTACAGTTTTTGAAACAGAGTAATATTGGTGGCGAATTTATGTCTGATAATAGTATCGCTATATTAAAAAAAATAGCAAAAAGAACATATTTTCAAGATGAAAAAGAAACAAATTTACTCAGCGATGATGAGTTGGCGAATTTGAGTATTAGAAAAGGTACTCTTACAGAAGAGGAGCGATTTATTATTAATAATCATGCTAAAGTGAGTCTTGATATGTTAAACGCTCTCCCATTTCCAAAAAAATTACGCAATGTTCCTCAAATTGCAGGAGGACACCATGAAAAACTTAACGGAAAAGGGTATCCACTTGGATTAAATGCAGAACAACTTACATTAGAAGCTCGTGTTTTAGCCTTAGCAGATGTTTTTGAAGCACTTACAGCTTCTGATAGACCTTATAAAGATGCAAAGAAATTGAGTGAATCGATGAAAATTATTGATTTTATGGTAAAAGATGGTGGCTTAGATGGTGATTTAGTACAATTTTTTTATGAGCAACAATTACATATAAAATACGCAAAGCAAGAGTTAAAAGCCGAACAAAATGATGTGACAGAAATAATAAATTTTGATGTAAAAAAAGAGGGAAAATGATTATAGATACGCATATACATTTAGACGATAGTAGATATGACGAGGATTTGGATGTAGTTTTAAATAGAGCAAGACAAAAAGGTATACAGCGGTTCATTATTCCTGGTGCGGATGCAAAAACATTGGATAAGGCAGTTAGTATTGCTCAAAACAACAGTGATGTATATTTTGCGATTGGTGTACACCCTTATGATTTAGAAGGTTTTAAAACTTTGGATTTTGAAAAATATGTAGGTCATAAAAAATGTGTTGCCATTGGAGAATGTGGGCTTGATTACTATAGACTGGAGGGGAGTGATACGCAAAAAGAGAGGGAAAAAGAACTTCAAAAAGAGGTGTTTATAGCGCAGATAGAGTTGGCAAAAAAATATAAAAAGCCTTTAATAGTTCATATCCGAGATGCCTCAAAAGATTCAAAAGCATTGCTTTTAGCGCATGGAGCGGGTGAAGTTGGTGGTGTTTTACACTGTTTTAATGCTGATGAGGAGCTTTTGAGTCTTGCTGATGAGGGGTTTTAT
>CAMCYC010000088.1 GCA_945883795.1 Sulfurimonas crateris
TGAATCTTTGGTTGCGTTTGAATCTTTGGTTGCGTTTGAATCTTTGGTTGCGTTTGAATCTTTGGTTGCGTTTGAATCTTTGGTTGCGTTTGAATCTTTGGTTGCGTTTGGCTGCAAAACTATAGTTTTACAGCAATTACATCTGCGATGTAATTATTTTTCTTTTATATCACTCAAACATCGTTGATTGATATCTTCTCTTTCTTTATCAAACACCCATCCCCACTTATTAAAATAATAAATAGCTGACTTGATATGAAACATCAATAGTTTTTTGCTTCTATACGATTCTTTTGCATATTCATGGACTATTTCAAGTTTTGGATAAAAGAGTGTTTTATATTTGCAATGGATTCGACGATTTAAATCAACATCTTCAAGATACATAAAGATACCTTCATCAAAAAGTCCTACATCTTCAAGTGTCGTAACTCTTAGAAACATAAAACAACCAGACAAACTTGGTACATTCATTGTCTTTTGATATCCTGTCGCTCTTAGTTCATACTGCTCGTTTCTTTTTTCTTTCCAACTTCTGCTTGGTATAAATCTTCTCAATATCAAATCCGTCGGTGTTGGTAATAGTTTGCAAAGGTGTTGAATCTCACCATCTGGATATCTTACTTGTGGAATGATATTTCCAACATCTTGATTTTGTTCCATATAAGAAAAAAGCTCTTCCAAAATACCACTTTCAAAGTAAATATCAGGATTTAGCACCAAATGATATTGCACTCCACCAGACATACTTTTTCTCATAGCGATATTGTGTCCAGCTCCATATCCCAAGTTGGCATTGTTAAAGATATATTCTATCCTATTATCCATCTCACCCAATTCTTTTAACTCATCATTTGATGAGTTATCTACTAGGTAAAGCTTCACTTTCAAATCGGTATTTAAAAAGCTATTTATAGCTTTTATCAGTTGCTCTTTTTTGTTGTGATAAAGAACTATTGATGCGTTAATGTGTGTCATTTGAGTCTCTTCCTTCTCTTCTATAGTCTTATAGCAATAAGTTTTTGGTAACCTGTAAAAAATGAGACAATCAGTAATTGTATTAGAATATTACAATTATTATCTACTTCAGCCATTATCTATCTAAAATCGTCTGATATGGAACTAAATTATAATATACACCATTGTTATACACCGTATTGAAATAATAAAAAAATAAAAATACGACAGCAAGATACATAAGCATAAAATTAATTTTGTGATTTTGAACTTTATTCATCATCATAGGTATTAATACAATTAATTGTATTTGGAAGTACATATTTACTCTCATTAAGCTAAGAAAGTCAATATTTAATTGATAACCTAGCATTAAAATTAATATTGACATAAGATTCATATTCAACAATACTATTTCATGAGTATTTAATGTTATTTTCCTTGAAAAATAACCTAAAAACCACGGGATATAAATCAAAATTGAAATATAAATCAATAATAATAAGGGATTTCCTTTTTGATCAAATTTTACTTCATTAAGATACATAGCATATTGTGAATTATTAATTATAAAAAGTAAAAGTTCTGTTGCCAACAAAGAACTAAATAGAATAACTATCAAATAAAGAAATTTAAATCTAAATTTAAAAAATACTAAAACAAATAAAATTATTGCTGATAAATGAAACAGACTAGCCAAAATAATAAATAGTACAAATTGAATATGTTTTGCTTCTATTAATTTTACAATAGCTATTAGCATTATTGATATTGCAGCCCATTGCCTTATTCCATTGAATGTTGAAAAATAAAATATCCCTATAGTAACAAAAAGTAAAATAGATACTTCTTTCGAAGGGCTTAAATTTTTGATAAAATAAAATACCCCAGACATAATAAGCAAAGAATAGATGAAAAAAATTGCTTGATAATCAATATTAAGCATATTGACCATATTGATTATAAACATATTTGCTGGCTCGAACAAAAAAGGTGCTGTTTCATTTCTAAAATCAACAAACATTTGACTATAAGAGATAAAATCAACACCAACATCAAATCTTAATCCACTAAAAAGTACTAATATTGCAAATGATAAATAGAAAAACAAGTCAGTTTTAATCATTTTAGAAAATGATAAAAATATTATCATATATCCTAAAAGTAAAAAATACGGAATCATTTTATATGTTTCCTTAAATTTTTTAAAACTTTTAATAAAGACTTTGGAAATAACAACCCAATAAGTAAGCAAGAAGAAATTATAAAACTTTTTCCAAATATCTTAGAAGAGTTATTTATATAGCTATAAAGTTCCATGTGCATTCTTGCATAAAGTACATGTAAAAGAAAAAATTTAAAAGAATACATTTTGAGTAAGAAAATATTATATTTTATTGTTTTCAATAAATTTTCATACCTTAAATAATTCTCAAAATCTATATGCGCCGATGCTTCAGCATTTTCAATTACATATACTGATGTTCTTTCTGATGAAAAAGCAAATCCTTTGTTGTTTGCTATTTTTGCCCAAGTGATCATATCTTCAAAATTTTTCATTCCAAGTGGAAATAAATTGTTATTCATTACATCTTTTTTCACACAAACGCCAGATGTATGAATGAAACCATTACTAATCAAAGAAACCTTAAAGTAATCAACTATACCAATATAATTACCGTAAATAGATAATTTTGGAAAAATAAATCTTCCATTTTGAAGTTGTTTTGATGCATTTGAAAACATATCAACTTTATCAGAATATTTATCTATCAAACTAACAAAATTTGATAGATGATATTCTTCCCAATAATCATCAGCATCTAAAAATGTAATATAATCATAAGCAGAATGCTTTACTCCGTAATTTCTTGTTGAAGAAACTCCCGAATTACTTTTGTTTAATAATTTAAATTTTATTTTGGTATCTGAATCCAAATTTTCGATAATATCTTCCACAACTTCTTTGCTATTGTCAGTTGAACCATCATTTACAATTATTACTTCATAATTTTTATATTTTTGATTTATTATTGAATGTAATGTTTTTTCAATATACAAACTTTTGTTATAAAGTGGAATAACGACAGAAAAGTTGACCATCTTCATTTACCTAATATTTTAAATTTCAAAATTCTAATTGTATAAACAAAAGTAGCATATAGAAAGAAATATTTTTTTGTTATCTTGTAGTATTCTTTTATTAATCTTTCTCTTGAAACAGAAGATATTCCACCATCTAAATAAATTGATATTACTAGTGGCAGATGTAATATCTGTACATCTTGAGATTTTAATCTCAAAAATTGATCATAATCAGCAGCAATTTTAAATTGTAAATCGAATAAATTATTTTTTAGTAAACTAGTTCTAACAAAAAGCGATTGATGGCAAAATGGTATATTTCTTTTCCAGTTATAATCTTTAACATCAATCTGAATAACTTCTGAATTGTTTTCACTTTTTACTGCATGATTTCCATACAAAATACCTAAATTTTTCAAATCATTTTGTGTAAAAAGCTTTTCCAAAACACTACTATCATAAAAACTATCCCCAGCATTCATAAAATTTATCCACTCACCGCTTACTACATCAATACCTTTATTCATAGCATCATAGATACCCTTATCTTTTTCACTCACCCAATAATTTATCTTATCTTCATACTTTTTTATGATATCAAGAGTCCCATCTGTTGAACCACCATCGATTATGATATATTCCACATTGTCGCAAGTTTGGCTTATCACACTTTGGATAGTTTCTTCAAGGTATTTTTCACCGTTGAATACCACTGTGATAATTGAGATAAGTGGCTTATTTTCATAAGACTTTTTGAAATACCCTTTTGTTCTAAGTCCACCTTCACCTTTCCTATTTTCACCAATCGGCAAAAACAAAACCGTTGCAAACTTATCGCTAGGATTATTTACTATCTCTGGCTTTTCTTGTGTTAGCAATCTTGTGGTGCTGTAGTTTTTATCTAAACATATTGTATTAGTCATTTATCATTCCTAAATGGATTTATAATCATAAGTCGTTCATCAATCAACAAGCCATCTTGCATATCTTCGGAATAAAGAATATCACAACCAGACAAAACAGCAGATGAAACAATTAAAGAATCGTAATATGATAAATGATATTTGTCTCTGAATTTGCAAGCATTTAAAAATGTTTTTTGCTCAATATTTTCAACAATATATCTGTTATAACAACTTTCAATAAATTTATATATTTCATCATTGTTAAATTTTAACTTTTTGATTAAATTGCTACTTACTTCATTAACTACTTGTGTAGAAATTATATTTTTTTGTGCGATGATTTTAGATGCTATCGCTCTTTTTTTATTATCCAAATCGCTAAATGCATATAAAAATATATTTGAATCTATAAAAATTCTATCTTTCATTAGCCTCTTCTCGTGTTAAAAATTTTTGATTTGGCATGATGTGCCTTGGTTTTTTCAATAAGCTATCTATAAAATCATCTTCTTTATTTTGTTTGTCAATTAAAGGCTCTTTTACCAAAACTATTATTTTTGCATGTCTATTGGCAACCTTTTCATAATCTTTTATCTCTATAAATCTATCTGTAATATCTGTTTCAAACTCTATTGCATACATTTTTTATCCTTTTTATTGTCATAAGTTTGGTTTATCACACTTTGGATAGTTTCTTCAAGGTATTTTTCGCCGTTGTAAACTACTGTTATGATACTAATCAAAGGTTTATCTTCATAAGACTTTTTGAAATACCTTTTTGTTCTAAGTCCGCCTTGATTTAATGTTGAATTATTCTCTTTCCCATTCAACATTAAACATTGTCCTCGTTCCTGCGGGATTACATCATCATTCACAATTTTGCAAAGCAATCTAGTTGTGCTATATTTTTCATCTAAACATATTGTATTAGTCATGCTATCTCCTCTCTTTCACATACTAACTCACAAATCTTCTCACAACTCACAAGCCTTGGTTTTTGAGTCAAAAAACACACATTAATATCATTGACTTTTTCTTGTAAGCATGTTTCAATCATCGCATCTATATTAGAAGTTTCAGCCAAAAAATTCAAACTTAACAATATATTTTCAATACCATTTTGCTCTAATTTCAAATCAGTAACTATAAAATACCTTTTTTGAACCGATTGAAAATTTTTATAATCCTCTTTTGCAGCACAAAAATTTGATGAGCTTAAAATAGTTTGAAGTAAAAAATAACTTTGTTCTAACTTTTTTTCAAAATCAAATTTTTTTGTTTGTTTTTTTACGGTTTTATCGCTGACTTGATTGTTTCTTTTAAACTCCTCAAATCCTTTCATCTCTATGAAGTTTATCGTGTTTGTCTCTGGACATATTTGTAATCCATCACAAGACGAGGTTGTTTGAAGATTATGAAGAGCGACAACCTTTTCTTTCGCTCTATCAAAATCTATCATTTTACAACTCTCATTCAAGCAGCAACTTTTTTCAATATCTTTCAACTCATACTCACAAAAATCGTAATATGCTTGTCCAACCGTTTTTAGTTTATTTAGCATTTTAACCCCAAACTATATCTTGCAATGGCTTTGCGAGTTTTTGAAAAATAGCATTAAGGTCATTTGTTTTATCAACTATTATAGATTGAGCATCCCCTATATTTTTTTCTGCCAAATAAAAATTCGTTTTTTTCTTTACAATTTCTTCCTTATCACTATAAAACTTAAGCGCTTGAAGCATATAGGGACTATGAGTATTTACCACTACAAAGATATCATTTTTTACTAGTTCGACAATGATTTTTGCATATTCCAACTGCCAATGTGGATGAAGATGCACTTCAGGTTCATCAAGGATGAGAAGGTATTTTTTATTGAGATATCCATTATCATTAAGCAATTGCAAAAGCCCAAAAGACTTGATACCAAAAGCTGTATTTGTTATCTCCACTTTAAGAGCTTTGCCTATGAAGTATTTATTAAATCCTAGCTTATTTTCTTCTTTTTTAAATTCCCCACCTATCACTTTTTGGATGATTTCTGAGACATTGCTATGATTTTGTGCCTTTGGAAATGGGTTTTTGCTAGATATTTTTGTGTACAGATCCCAAAAAACTACAGGATAAGAGAAGTCAAAATCAACTCCATACATCCCACCCATTTCCATCTTTTGCATCTCTTTCATACGAGCTACACTATCAAAAAAATCAACCATATCAAACACTATAGGTGACTGCACAAAAGTTGCATCAAAAAATGGTCGCACACCATTATCTAGCTCTTTGGAGTTTAAAACTTTGATAAAATTTTTATCTTTAATATGAAGATGAAGGATCTCTTTGTTTTTATTGTTCGCAAGTGTCATGGTGCCATCAGTTGATATATTGCAATCAAATACAAGATTGAGCCAAGTTGCCATTACTTCTTTTGGAGTTTTTTTACTTCTTCTTTTGATATTATCAGCTTTTACAGTCGCAAAAAGCATTTTTCCCAGTGTACTTTTGCCAGTATCATTTTCACCAGCTATC
>CAMCYC010000089.1 GCA_945883795.1 Sulfurimonas crateris
TCTCTTTTTTTATTATTTCTTTTACAGATAGATTTTCCATTTCCATCTTCATAAATTCTTCAAGAGATTTGATTTTATTTTGAGCCATCGATTTGAGAATAAGTCCACGATAAGCCTTTGCCCAATGACTCACAACCTTGCCATCTTTGAGAAATTTCAATGTCACATGATGTGAATGAGGTTTATAAAATTTATTATAAAACCCAGCTCGTAAATCTAAATATGGTTCATTATCTAAAATTTTATCTAAACTTTGCGAGAAATATTTTTTGTAAAATATTTCGGGTGCAAAGCCACCAATTTTTTCACCTTGCTTCAACTTGTACTCTGGCACACCAAAGTCACCAGCTAAAATTGGTCCAAATAAATTTGAAAAAATCACTGTATTTTTATCTATGTATTTCTTAGATTCATCATCTAATGCACTATAATTCAAGTAATCAAAAGCAACTCCATCATATCTTTGTATTGCTTTCATCAGTGGTTGATTGTAAATATTAGTTTTATATTTCTCAAATTTTTTATAATCTTTGATTCCAAAAAAAGTGCTAAGTGCCTCATCTGTTGAACTGTTTATGAATGTATTATACTTGTCTAAAACTTCTTTTCTAAAATCAAACAATTCTGGAAACAAAAAGCATCCACTCTCTATATCTCCTTTACTACCGCCAACTTTTTTTGTTTCTGCTGGTGAAAATAATATTTTCATGTACTTTCCTCGTATAATATCTTTATGTAATTACTATAAATTGTAACTTTTTTAGAAACGATGTAATAAAAAGATGTCAAAAGTTATTCTCATTATTATTTAAAAAAATATCTTTCAATTCATTACTAACATTTGAGTTTTCAGAAAATGTATTTTTCCCATCATAGAGTCCAAAACTATTTCCTTTGTAGTTCCAATAGTGATAACTAGCACCATATTCATTTAAAAGATTGAAAACTTTTTTTATCCACAAATCAGAATTCTTAGTATTTATATTTGCTCTCATCTGTCCAAATTCACTTACATGAAAAGCATGTCCATTATAAAAGTCTGCGTATTGGCTAAAAAGTTCTTCAACAGAAGCATCGTTGACCCCATTCTCGTCATAGAGAGTTGTCGCATTGCTTGTAAATGACCATGGGTCATAAAAATGAAAGTCATATAAAATATTTGTGTACTCGCTTAAAATGAATGGTTGCATATCTTGCGAAAATCCTTCCTCCACATTAATAATATGTTTTGAATCTATTGTGCGAATTTCATCTATTGTCTTTTTTATCAAAGCGATATATTCTGCTTGATTGTATGCACATGGTTCATTTATCAAGTCATATGCGGCTACGGTATCTACATTTTTATATCTCAAAGCAATCTCTTTCCAAAGAGCGATAAAACGGTTGTGATATTCTATATTATCCCAAAATGGAGTGATATTGTTAGGTCCTTGAAAACCTCCCCCTTGAGGTGCATGCATATCCAAAACTACAAGAATTCCTGCCTCTTTTGCCCATCCAATTATGGTGTTGAGCCATTCAAAACCGCTCTCTTTATAATTGTATGGATTTGAATCATCTTCAAAATATTTGTACCAAAGAGCCAATCTCACAGAGTTAAACCCTAATGATTTTATATTTTTGAAATCATTTTTGTCATAATTATAATAAGTGTAGTTCATAAATGTTGATGCTTCATTGCCCTCATTATCTCCATAAGCTACAAGATTTATCCCTTTTAATCTCACGGTGCTATTGTTTGTATCTACAATATTTGCATTTTTTATTATCAAAATCTTTTCACTATCATCGCTGAGAGTAGGAGTAAATGTACTGTGTGTTATCTCAATTTCATCAAGATAATAATCATTTTTATTTGTATCGCTATTAATATAGATTTCAACTCCGCTATCTATCTGCTCTCTAGTAAACGACACAAAAGTTCTTAATTTATTCCATTGGGCGTTATCTACTTTGATTCTGTTGAGGAGTATATATTGGGGAGTTGGAGATAAAATTTTTGCCATAAGTTGATAATTATCACTAGAGTTTTCCATTTGTTTTATGTATGCTCTTATAACATAGAGCTTATTTGGTTCTATCATGCTTGTAATATTTAGAAAAGCTCCATCATAGGCATGCACTCTTGAACTTACCAATAAAGAACCATCACTACCGTTATTTTCAGCATTGCTAAAAGAAAGACTACAAGCTCCTGCATAAGAAACTTTCCAATTTTGAGTATCATTGAGAAAAGAATTTTTGTGTAAAATTATTTCACTTGAAAAATTACTATCTTTTATTTGAGATGTATTTGTATCTAAAAAAGGTGTGGTTATGAGTGTTATATTTGTATCATCTTTTATATTGACCCAAAATCCGCTTCCAACTTCCAAAGATGATAAGAGATTCAATCCAGAATTGGTAATAGCTTGTGTATAAAAACCATTTGGCGAAGCTACACTCCATGTAGAGTTTTGATAGCTCCACACTATATCTGCCATGGGAATGAGTGTATTTATATTGAGAATAGGAACAGTTGTTCCCACTAGATTCCAACCATTTTTGAGTTGTATTATTTGTGAATTTGCTCCATACATAGGTGTTGAACCTACCAATATTGCTAAAATTACTATTATCAATATAAAATATTTTTTCATTATATACCACCAAATATATTTTGTCTATAGTTTTTTATTTTTATAATTATGCCTTAATGTGTATAAATTTCGGTAACTACTCAGTCTATCAAATCGAATAAAATTATGTCAAAACTTCTAATTTCAGCTCTACAAAAAGTAACAAAAGTAAAAGCTATTGGAAAAGAGATTCTTTCTCCTCAAATAATCAAGCAGATTAGTACAGATTATGACTCTATGTCGAATCAGTTGGTATTTATCATCCTCTACCTCAAAAAGAAGAAAAAAAAGGAGGACGAATCAAACAAACATTTGCGAAAAACCTTTTGGATAGGCTCATAAAATACAAAGAAGAGACACTAAGATTCACAACTGATTTCAATGTCCATTTTACGAATAATTAGGCAGAACAAGAACTTCGGATGATGAAAGTAAAAGAAAAAATATCAGGATGTTTCATGTCTCCAATGGGAGGCAAAACCTTTATGAATATTTATGCCTATACTCGCCTAAAAATAAAATGCACATAAAAGACTAAAATCTACCCCTTAAAATAGGTCTAAGCAGTTGTGCAAAATGTGTATTTAAGATTAAGACGAGTATATTTAGTATTTCTGTTATTTTATTGTCTATTTCCATTTTTACTCCTTGTTTAAAAAATAAGGATTTTGGTAACTTCTCATTATTTACTTTTTTTTACTACTTTTTGGATAGTTTAAAAAATAGAAGTACCTATTTTTAGGGATTTTTTCTTTTAAAATCATCTATTTTTAATCAAATTTGGGTGAATAATAATAAGTTACCATTTTTTGCTCTCTTATTTTTGATGTTTTGAATCATGCTTGAAACTCTCTAAGAGTGGGATAAATTTGCTTTTCAAGAAGAAACCCTTCATCTTTTTGTTGCAAAAGAACTTCTAAAAATATATCATTAATAATATATTTTCCTCTCTCAATATTTTTTATAAGTCCCATCTCTTCAAGTGAGATGTGGATATTATAAAGTGATTTTGGATTTAGCTCTACACTGTATCTATTTGCTATGGAGTGAAGTACCTCATAATGATGTTTTTTCTGTTTTGTTTTAGAGATAAGTTCTTCTAAGTAAGCCCTATTTTCTAGTATCACTTGCGTAAATACTTCCAAGCAAACTTCATAGTCAATCATTTTTAAATCTTCTACAATCCCTTTATAATAAAGTGCTTGTAACACTTGAGCTGAATAATCAGGATGTCCTTTCAGAAACTTCAACAATTTTAATAAAGAATCATCATGTTTGATATTTTGTTTATCAAACACTTCTTTTGTGTAATCATAAAGTTCATCAATATCAAGTCCATCAAGACTCATAATCCTTGCAAAATGAAAAAACGGTGAAGCTTTGGAAGAGAAGATATTTGTCATAATTGATTCAATACTTCCTAAAAATACATAAGTCACCGCTTCATGATGTTGGATAACGGACCGCATCTGTTCTAATATAAAATCATCACTGATTCGTAAAATATCTTGAAACTCATCTAGCACAAATTTTATATTTAGCTCTTTTTTTGAAGATATTTTTTCTACAACATCTAAAGAGTGTAAGAAATACTCTCTTTCATCTTTGACACCATTTTCCAAGTGTTGAAGTGTAATCTCTCCTATCTCTTCTATTTTGATTGATTGAATGGTTTTTAAAAGTCCTGTAATTGACTTTTTAAACTGCTCCATAAAATTTTCAACACCTGCAAAGCTATATGCCTTTTCTAAAATCTGATTTGCTAGTGCTGTTAGGTTTGTAGCTCTTCGTAAGTCCACATAAATATAAATAAATGATTTTTCATGTTCAAATACTTGTTTGATAAGTGAGGTTTTTCCAAATCTTCTAGGAGCCTTTATCATTACATGTTGATTGTTCTCTAAATATGCTTTAAATATTGGTAGATGTTTTTTTCTATCAATGAAGTCATTGCCTTTTACAGGGCTTCCAGTTTTAAACATACATAATCCTTATCTGCTTATTTTATAGACTATTATATCTACTTATAAATAAGAGTTACTTTAATATAGATAGTATTGTCTATAAATTTAATGGATTAAATATAATCTATCATGTGTTCGTTTGTCCAATATTTAATATTAAGTATCGCAAAAGCAAATTTAAAATATAGAAATATATAGAATAATATATATTTACTTAGTATTTGTTTTTTGATATAATTCAAAGATGGATACAAAAAACTTAAAGCCTCTTTGTATATAGTAAGAGTTTCATCAAAAATATTTGTATGGCTAAGAATTTTTAATTATTAAACACTCCCCATTTCTTTACGAATAATTGCATCAGTTGGATTTGCATAAATAGAGGTAGTAGCAATAGAACTCTGCCCTAAAATAGATTGTCGGATAAGAACTCCATCTCACGATGAAGCCCTCTCCTAATCAACCGTGCTTGCGACTTTCACCGCACACCGCTCAAGCTTTGATAGTTAAAAGTAGTAAAAAAATAACGCAGACACAAATACAGATTGGAGTTACTTTACCTTTCATATATTTGCTGTTTTAACATTTACAATTCATATTATCTCGGTTTTACCTTACCCGTACTATGAAGTGGTTACTTCAACGACTTGGCAACTAGTGTGGGCGATAACCTTTTTATCGGTCTCTATCACTTTATACCTTACTAATTAAAAAATCTAATAATAATCCTTGATACCATTACCAAAAGGAAGTCTGCTATCTTTCAATATGAGGCAAATTTTGAACCTCTATGTCATACATTACATACAACCCTTCGCTTTCTCCTTAATCCTTTACCCACTAAACTATCGCTCTCCCTCACGAGAGAGTTTGTCATCCGAAAATGACAATCTATTGGGCTTACCAAGTTCCGCTCAAATCGTTTAGCTGTGGACTTAGGTTCTGTCTATACTCCGAAGATTATTTGTCTGTGTACAGTATGCACCCAAATACCGTATCCTAATCTCATTACCTCTTTGGTCACAGTGTATCATTGCACTTTCACTGCTTTGTGACTGACGAAGCTTCAAACAACAGTTCCTCTCGTAACCATATCCACTTTTCCTAGTTTATGCTCTAAGCGTGCATTAGTAGAGCATCAAACATTGTCACCTCTGCTTGACACAAAGCCGTTACCAGCGATGCATCAGAGGTTAGGAAGAAAACCAACAGAATGTTTTATCGATGCTTATCCGACATCAATTTGAGCGACATCTTGTCGCACGTCGGATAAGAAGGAAATTTCACAATTTCCCCCTCTCCTAAGAACTGACCGTGCCACTTTCACGGCAATCAGCTCAAGCATTAATAACTAAATGTATTACGAAGTTTTAAAGTAGAATATCGTTTAGTGAAGTATGCATCATCATCT
>CAMCYC010000090.1 GCA_945883795.1 Sulfurimonas crateris
ACTAAAGCTTGTCAAGGAGTTGTTTTTAAAAACATAGAAATGGTGAATAATTTAATGGCATCTGCTACAACAACTAAAGGATTAAAAGTGTTTTCTTCTATCCTTGATAAAACTTTTAAAATTGGTCGTAAAGTGGTTGATGGTTTCAAGGAGAATATGAGTATTAAATTTGATGACTTTTTACCTGATTGGAATTATGTTGCTGTTCCAAGTAGGGTATAAAACTTATTAGTTATTTAATTTTGATTCCTAATTGGAAATCTTTTTCGTGATGGTAAACTATATACACAGGAAACCGTTACAGTAAAAGACCATGATTTTCCATCCTATGCAGAGGATAAAGTTATTCCGCATGGACTATAGGTAATAGGTAAAAAGGTGCCTGACACTATTTTTTCATAGAAGATGGCTATCTTAAATTGACACGATTTGAAACTCATAGTTAATTGTGTGAGGGATAAAAAGAGAAAAAAATATTTTTTCTAAACTCTTGTGCCTTAAAATAGTGCCTGATAGGATTTTTTAAAAGAGGATTTTTAAAATGAAACCAGTAATTTATAGTCGTATCTTCTCTCTTATGTTTATCATCTTCATAACTACAAGCATTTATGCGATTGAAGAAAGTAAAGAGATAGAAAAAGTTTTAAATAAAGCAAATGTCAATGTAGCTTTTGTTGTTTATGATATGCAAAAAGATAAGATTATCGGATACAATCAAGCAAGGGCGGAAAAAAGATATATGCCTGCATCAACTTTTAAAATCGCAAATTCTTTGATAGGGTTAGAAACAAAATCAGTTCAAAGTGTAGATGAGCCAATACCATATCTTGGACCAGAGAATCCATTTATTGAGAAGTGGAAAGAAGATATGGGGCTACGAAAAGCAATAGCCATCTCAAATGTACCTATTTATCAAGAACTAGCCAAAAGAGTTGGTTTGAAAAGAATGAAACATTATTTAAAAAGCTTTCATTATGGAAATGCAGATGCTGGAGAAATAGTAGATCGTTTTTGGCTCGATGGCCCACTTGAAATTAGTGCTGTTGAACAATTGGAATTTTTGAAAAAATTAGTAGAAGAAAAACTTCCTATTTCAAAAGAAAGTCAAAAAAATGTAAAGCAGATTTTACTACTTGAAGGTGGTAAAGATTATAAATTATATGGTAAAACTGGTTGGCAAAATGCACCAAATAATGGAATAGGATGGTTTGTTGGATGGGTTGAAAATTCTCATGGCAGTTATATTTTTGCTTTTAATATGGACATGACCACTATGTCTGATGCCACTAAGCGAATAAGCTTAACTAAAGATTGCTTATTCACATTAGGATTGTTGAGAAGTTTATAGTTTTCAAAAAGTAAAACTCTGAGCCTGATGTTCCTTATATCAATATATCTTGATATTTAGTTTTTATTTAGATAAACTTTCAAAAAGGGGTACAAAATGGAGATATTTTTAAAAACTGTTTCTGCTTTAAATGATGAAACAAGGGTGTTACTTTTACGATTTTTGGATGAAAATGGGGAAGTTTGTGTATGTGATTTGCAAAATTCTCTTAACATGATTCAATCTCGCCTCTCTCGCCATCTTAAAATCCTTAAAGATGCAGGATTTTTAAGAGTCAATCGTAAAGGGGTTTGGGCGTATTATTCTATTAGAACACCACTTGACAAATTTCGTCTTGAAGCATTAGAAGAGATTCGCCATTTAGAAATATCGCTACCACTTTTAAAAATTCAAAATGAAAGTTGTAAAATATGAAAAAAAATGTATTAATTTTATGTACAGGAAATAGTTGCCGTTCTATTATGGCAGAAGCACTTATCAATGCAAAACTTGGAGATTGCGTACAAGCTCAAAGCTCTGGCGTAAAGGCGAGTGGAAGTGTAAATCCAAATGCAAAAGCACTTTTAGAAAAAAAAGGGTATTGGAAAGATGAGTACCATTCTAAAGTCATTGAGAGTGTTTTAGATACTGCATTTGATTTGGTTGTAACGGTTTGTGACCATGCAAAAGAGAGTTGCCCTACTTTCCCAAAGGCTGTTAAAACTCTTCACATGAGCTTTGATGACCCATCGGAGAAAGCACTCCATGAATATGAAATTACACTTGATTTGATTCAAAAAGAGCTTTTACCGCTTATTCAAAAAGAGGTTTGTTAGTACTCAAATAGTCTTTAAGGTTCAAAAATGAAAGATATTTTATACGCTCCATGGCGAAATGAGTATGTTGCTGGGGCAATATTAGAGGGTTGTGTGTTTTGTCATATTAGCACACATGAAAATGATGATGCAGATTTACATGTACTTTATCGTGATGAATATTGTTTTATTGTGATGAATAAATACCCTTACACTCCAGGGCATTTTATGATTATTCCCCATTTTCATACCGATAAACTTGAAGAATTAGACCCAAAAATTTGGCTTCACATGAGTGCCTTAGCACAAAAAGGCGTACGACTTTTAAAAGAGGGAATTCATGCTAAAGGTGTAAATATTGGGATGAATTTAGGTGCAGCCGCAGGTGCTGGAATAGCAGAACATATTCACATGCATTTAGTTCCTCGTTGGGATAGAGATACAAATTTTATCACTTCTATCGCCAAAACACGGGTTTACTCTACCGATTTTGAGAAGATATATCAGAAAATAAAAAGTTTGATACCAAAATATATAGAAAATGATTAATTTGTTTTAAATCTTTTTTATATATAATAAGTTCCTATAAATATTATATGAAAAGGTTTTCTACATGCAAAGAAGAGATTTTTTAAAAGCATCAATTGCGGCTTCTGCTGCAATTATTGGAACTTCTGCATCTGCAGGTGTTACAACACAACCAATTGATAACCGAGAGGTTTCAAAAATAGCTTTTCCAGAAAAAAAACCACTTATTACTTATTCTGATAGACCGCCACTTTTAGAATCACCTCGAAGTGTTTTTACTCAGGCTATCACTCCAAACGATGAGTTTTTTGTAAGATGGCATTTACCTGAGATTCCAACACACATTGACCCAAACACTTATACAATTAAAATAGATGGACTTGTAAATCAAGAGTTAAATATTACTCTGAATGATTTGAAAAATAATTTTGAACAAGTTGAAGTTGTAGCAGTTTTACAATGCGGTGGCAATAGCCGTTCAGCTTTTAATCCTACTCCAGGTGGTGTGCAATGGGGAAGTGGTGCTATGGGGTGTGCAAAATGGAAAGGTGTTCGATTGAGCGATTTGTTAAATCAAGCTGGTTTAAAAAAAGAGGCGCATTGGATAGGGTTTAATGGACAAGATACTGCAGCTTATTATGAAACACCGAACTTTGTGCGAGAGCTTGAAATTGAAGAGCTTGATGACCATGTTATTGTGGCGTATGAGATGAATGGGGAAGATTTACCTTATTTAAATGGGTATCCACTTCGCTTAGTTATTCCAGGGTATTACTCTGATAGTTGGGTAAAAATGTTGAGTCATATTACCGTAACAGATAAATATAAGTCACTCTTTTTTATGGATATAGCTTATCGTGTTCCAAATAATGAAACAGAATCTGAAACACCAGAAGAAAAATTTCCAACAACAAAACCTATTACTGTCATGAATGTTAAATCGGTGATTGGTTATCCATTAAATGGTACAACTGTTTATTTAAATTCACATGTAGTAATTCGTGGTGTTGCTTTTGATGATGGTCATGGAATAAAAGATGTTTTAATCTCTGTGGATGATGGACAAACTTGGGAAAAAGCAGAACTAGATAATAAAGCAGGAAGATATGCTTTTAAAACATTTAGATTTGCATACAAGCCATCAACTTATGGAAAAATTAATATCATGGCAAAAGCTGTGAATAGATTAGGCAAAGAGCAACCATTTGCAAAAGATGTTCTTTGGAACCATGGTGGATATAAATATAACGGCATTGATGTTGTTCAAATACATGTGATTTAAGGGGATACTAGAATGATACAAAAAATAACACTCATCACAACACTCGCTGTTTCTGCACTTTTTGCTCAAGTAAAAGATGATATTGCAGTTCCTTATATTCCGTATGAAATCAAAATGGGCAAAGGTTTTGACGCTGTACAAGCGAATTGTCTTATGTGCCATTCATTTGGTTATATCATCAATCAAGGACCGCAGTCCAAAGAGTTTTGGGTGAAAAAAACAGAAAAAATGGTGGTACATTTTAAAGCACCAATTAGTCAAGAAGACCAAGATAAAATCAATGACTATTTGTATAAATATTATGGAAATGGAGAACTAAAATAGCTTCTATGAGCCAAGCAATTTTTGCAAGGCTCATGTAATAGAGTTGTAATAAACAAAAAGTAAAATTTTTATATGAATTACAATACAATATTTATATCCGATGTTCACTTAGGCACCCGTTTTTCCCAAGCCGAGAGGCTCTTAGACTTTTTAAAAGAAAATGAATCCAAAAATCTTATATTTGTTGGTGATATTATTGATGGTTGGGCAATTAAAAGAAAATTTAGATGGGAACAATCTCACTCTGATGTTATTCAAAAAATACTCCGAAAAGCACGAAAAAATACCAAAGTTTATTTTATTATTGGTAATCATGATGAGTTTTTACGACCATTTGCACCATTGCTTATGGGCGATAATTTAGATATAGTCAATGAACTTGATTATTATGCACTCAATGGTAAGAAATATCTCATTACGCATGGAGATTTTTTTGATAGTATCACCATGACCAAAAAATGGTTAGCAATAGTTGGTGATTACGGCTATGAAGTTATGCTCTATGTAAACCATTTTATTAATATTATTCGTAAAAAATTGCGTATCAAAAGATACTGGTCGCTTTCTAAATATGTTAAAGATAATGTAAAAAGTTCTGTAAGTTTTATTACAGATTTTGAAGATATTTTAGCAAAACATGCAAAAAGAAAAAGTTACGATGGTGTTATTTGTGGGCATATCCATAAAGCAGAACAGAAACAAATTGGTGATATTGAGTACCTAAATTGCGGTGATTGGGTAGAATCATGTAGTGCTATAGTTGAGCATATAGATGGTAGATTTGAAATTATATATTGGGATAAACATGAATGAAATATCATTAGCACTCTCAGGCGGTGCTTCAAGAGGCGCATATCATCTTGGTGTTTTACATTTTTTGGATGAGCAAAAGATACAAGTAAAAGCTATTTCTGCAACTTCTATTGGTTCGATTATTGGTGCGAGTTATGCCTCTGGAGTTTCTCCAAAAGAGCAGTTAGAAATTTTTAAATCAAAAGAGTTTAAGTCTATTTTTTCACTGAATCTTTTCAATGGTTCTTTGTTACGCATGAATGAACAATCAGAGTTAATCAATAAATTACTCCCTATTAAAAATTTAGAAGATTTAAAAATACCACTCCATATAACTGCAATTGATATGCAAAATGGGGAAGAAATTTATTTTAAGAAAGGGAATGTTAAGCAAATTTGTTTAGCTTCATCTGCACTTGTACCTATTTTTGCAAGAGTAGAATACGAAGGCAAATATCTCATCGATGGTGGAGTGATTGACCATATGCCAATCCAACCATTAAAACAATATCCGTATAAAATAGTAGCAGTGGATTTGCACCCAGTTTATTCCAAAAATGTTAAAAACGGTATTTATTCAAATTTAAAAAGAGCACTTTTTTTGAGATTTTACAAAAGAGTTACAACACCTCAAACGCAATGTGATGTTTATATAAGTTCCCCAAAATTACAAAATTATTCAATTTTTTCTTTAAAACATTTGGATGCAATGTTTCAGATGGGTTATGAAGATGCTCATTGTTTAGTAGAAAAGAGTTAAGGAATCAAAATTAAATAATTAATAAATTTCGATTCCTAAACAAAGAGT
>CAMCYC010000091.1 GCA_945883795.1 Sulfurimonas crateris
GCAGCTTCTTGATAATCTCCTTTTTCATACGCCTCTTTTGCATGACTTAAATCCACAAAATCAAGCATGCCAGCTTCTGCATGAGGATATGTCAAAAACAAAATAAAAATAGGGATAACTTTTGTTATTTTTCTTAGAGAACTCGTAGCAATCAGTAAAAGTAAAAGTGCTATTGCAATAGGATAATAAAAAAGTGGAATAAACCTTTTTACAGACTCACTCTTCAACTCTTTTTCCACTCCAATTTTTTGAATCTCCTCTAACATTGCTTTTACATCATCATCTGATTTTGAATTTTGAATATAAACACCACCCGTTTGTGTTGCAAACTTTGCAATATTTTCGTTAAGTTTTGAAATAATAATCTTGGAATTTTGCGTAATAAAACTACCATCTTCAAGTTTGATAGGCGCACCTTTGAGCGTGCCAATACCTAATACAAATACAGTAATATTTTTCTTTTTAGCAGAAGCAATCTCTGCACTAAAATCATCTTTATCTCCACCATCACTTACAATAAGAAGATAGCGTTTTGCTTTTTTATCAAGTGATTTATCCACCACATCAAGCATGGTTAAAAAATCTGTCCCTTTTTCTGTGATAGATTTTGTACTAAGTTGTGAGAGCAAAAAACTCACCGCTCCATGGTCAAAGCTAAGTGGAGAAACAAGATAAGAATTTTTTGCAAAACCTATAATCCCTATCCGTTCATTAGCCTCAAGTCCTAGTAAATCAATCGCTTTTTGTTTAGCAAGTTCTATACGATTTGGATACACATCTTCAGCCAACATGGAATCTGAAATATCAAGTGCTATCATAATATCTGCACTTTTTGCTTTAACCTCAACTAATCCGTCATCTATCACAGGCTGGGCAAGTGCAACAATCATAAAAAATCCCATTAACATAAAAAGTAAATTGCGTATTTTAAGACTCAAGGTATTACCACTCACACGAAGTTTATTCAAAACCTCCTCACTAAAAAAATGAACTTGAGACTCCTTTTGCGTGAGTAAAAGCCCAAACAAAATAAACAAAGGTATCAGCATGTAATACAAAAATTCTGGATGTAAAAAGCTCATGAATGCCCCCTTTTATTGCGTAAAAACACATATAACATAAGCGAAAGTAAAGCTATAAAAAGTGGATAAATATAGTAATAATTGAGATAAGTGTATGTTTCATTTTTTATCTCTGATTTTTCAAGCTCATCTATTTTGTTATACACCATTTTAAGTTCACTCGCACTTGAAGCACCAAAAGCAACGCCACCAGTTTCTTTGGCAATTTGCACAAGCACCTCTTCATTATATTCGCCAGAGCGTCCTATACCAATGGTATAAACTTTAATCCCCTCTTTTTTGGCGAGTTCAAGTGCAACATCAAGAGGCACTTTATCTATCTGTGGCGTACTAAATCCATCTGTAAGTAAAATGGCAACTTTACTTTTTGACTCAGTCATTTTCAAAAGATTCACACCTTGAGCCAAAGAGGTGTAGAGTGCTGTATAATTTCCCGCCATTCCAATTTGGAGTTGTAAGACAATTTTATTGAGAATATTTTCATCGTAAGTAAGTGGCGAAGCGATAAAAGAGTAAGCGCCAAAAACCACCAAACCGATATTATCATTTTTTCTTTGCGTAATAAAATCACCAACAATTGACTTTACAACATCAAATTTATTTAACCTTGCATTTGTTTCATCAAACCCTTGCTCCTCCATAGATTGCGATGAATCAAGTATAAGTGCGAGTTCATATCCATGTTTTGGTTCAAGCTCATAAGGCGTATCTTTAACAGGCGACATAAGAGCCAAAACCATCATAACAATTCCAATCCATTTTAACAACAATAGCAATTTTGAACTCGATACTGACTGTTGTAAAAACTGTTTGGCATGAGGAAAATAAAGAGAGGGAAGTTTTATTTTACAATAAACTTCACATGCAAAAAAAACTACAAGCAAAAATCCAAAAAGAGGATATTCAAAATAAATACCACTAAACATCGCACATCTCTTTATACAGTTCAAAATAATTGAGCGTCTCTTCATCAAGATTTGAAACTGCTTTTTTATATTTATAGGATTCAAGTCTACTTACAAGATTATGATAGGATTGTTCATGTCTGGTACTATCATTTCTAAAAGTTGCACCATAATGAGTAATAGCATACGCTGATTTTTTTGTATCATGCAAATCCAACGAAGAGAGAATTTTTTTATGCTCTTTTCTTATGTTGAATTTGTTTTTCTTTTGAAACCACAAATACAAAAGATACCCAAGTGCAAAAACTAAAAGAAGAGCTAAAAAACTAACACCTAAAAAATAGTAAAATGAATACTCTTGAATATCTATAATTGGTTTTATATCATGAAGTTGTATCTCATCAGGTTGCATCATCTTCCCTCAAATAATCGTCTTAGTTCTACGCCTGCGACAGAATCTGTATAAATTTTTGTAAATCTGATTTTATTTTTTCTAAAAGTGTTATACAGTTCATGGTCATGTGCTACTACTTTTTGGGCATAAGAAAGAACCGTTGCACCATTAAAATCCCCTTCCAAAACTGCACCGCTCTCAGGGTCAACCAAAGAGGCAAATCCCATTTTTGGAGGTTTTTCTTCCAAAATATCCCGCACAATTATCGCTATGACTTCATGTTTTTTTGCCAAAAGTTTAAAATCTGGAATATCAAAAAAATCTCCAACAACCAAAATAAGAGATTTTCTTTTCAATCTTTTATATAACGAATCAGCTATAAATTTAAAATCTACTTTTTTATTAAGTGCATTAAATTGTAAAATCTCATCAACACTTTTTTGCACTTGATGAATTTTTTTACTTGGTTTAAGAAATGAATTCATCTCATCTGTAAAAATATAAGAGCTAAGTAAATCCCCATTTTTAAGGGTTGAAAAACTCAAAAGTGCAACAATTTCTGCAATCGTATCTTGTTTAAATTTTTTAGAACCAAAATGGACACTTCCATTTAAAACAGAAACTACAACAACATTTAGCTCTCGTTCTTCACGAAATATTTTTATAAATGGTTGTTGCATTTTAGCGGTGATATTCCAATCAATATGACGAATATCATCTCCTGGCATATACTCACGAAGCTCTATAAAATCATACCCTTCACCCTGAAAAACAGAGGGGTTATTTCCAACCATTTCGCTAAAGACTTGTCGCCTTGCACGAACTAGGATTTTTTGTAATTTGCTCATGTTAAAACCTACGGTATCGCTACAGTCTCTAAAACTTTTTGGATAATTTGGTCTGTTGTAATACCCTCCGCTTCAGCTTCATAAGTTAAAACAATACGGTGACGCATAATCTCTTTTGCAATATATGCAACATCCACAGGTGTCACAAAATCTTTTCCACGCAAAAATGCCATCGCTTTTACCGCTTTGAACATGTCAATACTTACCCTTGGAGATGCTCCAAACTGAATATAATTTTTCAATTCTTTGAGATTGTATTGCTCTGGTTTTCTTGTTGCATTTACAAGTTCGATAATATATTCCTCTACTTCAGTATCTACATGAATAGCTTTGATAAATTTTTTAATTTCAATAAGTTCCTCATGACTTAGCACTGCTTGTATCTCTTCAAAAATTCCACTTGACATCCGTCTTGCAATTTCAAGCTCTTCAGCTTTTGTATTATAATCCACTATAAGTTTAAGCATAAATCTATCCAACTGCGCTTCTGGAAGTTGGTATACACCCTCTTGTTCTACTGGATTTTGAGTTGCCATAACAAAAAAAGGCAACTCAAGAGCAAAAGTTGTATCGCCTAAAGTGACTTGTTTTTCTTGCATCACTTCAAGCAAAGCCGATTGCACTTTTGCAGGAGCACGATTTATCTCATCTGCTAAAAGCAAGTTTGTAAAAATTGGACCTTTTTTGATTTTGAAACTATTGTTTTTTGGGTCATAAATCTCAGCACCGAGAATGTCTGAAGGAAGTAAATCTGGAGTAAATTGCGCTCTTTTAAAATGCAGACCCAACGATTTTGCAAGTGCATTTACAGTTGTAGTTTTTGCAAGTCCAGGGACACCTTCAATAAGAATATGCCCTTCACATAATAGAGCAATAAGTAAACCGTCAATCATTTTTTCTTGACCAACAACTACCTTTGAAACCTCTTTTTTTATAGCTTGTATTTTAGAAATCATGAACTATCACCTTATTTTTAAGTGGCGAAATTATAACAGCGAGTAGTTAATCGTTTAAAAACAAAATAACTCTTATTTATCGCTATATTTTCACAAATTTACAACAATTTTCTAAATTGTCACTATTATCATTGACATATAAAAACTATTTGTCTATAATTCCCCTCCACAAACAGAAATGCTTGTAGTTGTCTTGTTAGCTCAGCTGGTAGAGCACGTCACTTTTAATGATGTGGCCGATGGTTCGAATCCATCACAGGACACCATTTTTATACATTGTTGGCCCCGTCGTCTAGAGGTCAGGATCCATGGTTTTCATCCATGTTACAGGAGTTCAATTCTCCTCGGGGTCACCAACAAAAATCATCTAATTTTAAAAATTCAAAAAATTTATTTCATCTCGAAAATTAATCATATATATGGACGGTTGGGAGAGTTGGTTTAATCCAGTCGCCTGGAACGCGGCCGTAGGGAAACTTACCGAGGGTTCGAATCCCTCACCGTCCACCACTTCACAATTCAAACTAATCTAACAAGACCAATAAAACCCCTTAATACAGTTATTTTGAACTTCTGATTGGGCTATGAAAAGAGCCTCATTTAAGAAGCTTCTATCTTTGTCACTAAAATTGATAGATGGTTTCTTTTCGAAATATGTATATCTGATTAAAGCGGTAAACAGATTCGATGGAGGTATTATTTTATGAAAGTTTTAATTATGGCAGCAGGTGTTGGAAGCAGAATTAGCAGACATCTTCAAGGGCAACCAAAATGTTGTGTAGATATAGATGGCAAACCTTTAATTAAACACACTTTTGAACTTTTGAAAAAAAAAGGGATAACAGAAATTGCAATAGTCACGGGGTATCAAGAAAAATATATTCATCAAGCCTTAGAGGGTTTTGCGTATGCAAGATATTTTAACCCTTTTTATAGAGTTGCAAATTCAATATCTTCTGTTTGGTTTGCAAAAGATTTTTTAACTCCTAATGAAGATATTATGATTATGAATGGTGATGTTTACATGGAAGAAAAAGTGCTTGATATTATCTTAGCCGAAAAACGAAGCCCTGTTATGCTAGGTGATAGTAGTAGAATTGAAGATGCAGATTACCGTTTTAATTGGGACGATGATAAACTCAAAAAATATGGTAAAGAACTTACAAATGAACAAACTACAGGGGAATATGTAGGGATTGGAATTATCAAAGTAAAAGATATTATCCCTTTTAAGCAAGGTGTTCTTGATGCTCTAGCGTGTGAAGATTATAATTGTTGGTGGGAAGATATTATTTATAGAACCGTTGATAAAGGTAGCGATGTTTTTGTGAACAATATTTCTGGTGTATTTTGGGCGGAAGTGGATTATATTGAAGACTATGAAAGAATTAAAAAGTTTGTAAAATCTCACTCTAACTAAGAAGTTAAACAATTAAAAAGGGAAGTTAATACTTCCCTCCTCTTGTGAAAAATTTACTTATTCATCAATATGAACATCAACTTCTATAGATAATCTAGTATCCGATATAAGTGAATCAAATCTATTAGAGTCATCACTGTCTTCATCATTTTCCATTTGTCCATCTCCAAGACTCCACTCTGAATCTTGAGTTGTAACATTATCCTCTTCGATAATAAGGTCATTATCGCTATCAGTTATATCTA
>CAMCYC010000092.1:0-5779 GCA_945883795.1 Sulfurimonas crateris
AAACAAATATCAGGACTTGGTTCTAGTGCTGGTTTTGTGATAGATAAATATTCGTTCATGAATACAAATGTAGAACTCACAAAAAGATGGTACGAAACAGGAGATGAGCAATGGCTTTTGAAAGCATCACAAAATTTCAGACTCTCAAAAAAATTTCAATTAAAACTAAAATATAACTATAAAGAAAGATATTTGTTCAATAAAGAGCAAAAAGAGCAAACTTTCAAAATACTTTTGAATTCTTACTTTTAAAGTTATTCACATGCTAAATTTCACTACTCTATCATGTGAATAAATTAGGTGTTTTTTTCTTTTTTTTACCCCCGTAAATTCGTAAAAATTTAGTTATTCACGAGTTATTCACATGATATTCACATAGTTATTCACATGAAATCAATGAAAAACATCATAAAAAGAACTGCAAATTTTTTTTATGAATAATAGTATAAAAAATGTAATATCTCTATATTTATAGGGATTATATAAGTAAATATATTTTTTAAAAAAAATAAAAAATCATAATAAAAACAAATATGTAAAAAAGTTATTCACACTATTCACATGCAAAGTTATTCACATGCCTCAAAAAAAGTTATTCACATGGAGTTATTCACATAATCTTAACTATATTTTATGCAATTTGTCGATACTATTCACATATTAATCAGTAAAAAGGTGTCGGTGTGAATATAGGTCAAGAAGTATTGAATTTACTCAAAGAAGAGATAACGGAAATTGAGTATCAAAGATACATAAAACAGCTCATTTATGACCAAAAAAAGTCAACAAGTGACTTCGCTATATTTTATGCTCCTAATATTTTAATTTCCAATTGGATGCAAAGAAAATATAGTGAAAAAATTTCATATCTTTTTGAAGTGAAAAGTGACTTAAAACCTATTGTATCTATTACACTCAAAAATGCAATAGATAAGCAAAAAAACAAAAAAAATCTTGAACCAAAAATTCAACAATCTCTTTTAAATCCATCCAACACATTTAGTAATTTCATGGTTGGTGGTTCAAATCAGTTTGCTTATGCTGCGGTGAAAAGTGTAAGTGAAAAAGCTGGTGAAGTTTACAACCCTTTGTTTCTTCATGGTGGCGTAGGGCTGGGAAAGACGCACCTTATGCAAGCTGCAGGAAACATTTTTCAAAGCCAAGGAAAGAGTGTTATTTACACAACTGTAGAACAGTTTTTGAATGATTTCAAAAGACATGTAAGAAATAAAACGATGGAAAGATTCCAAGAAAAATATCGTAAATGTGATGTTTTACTCATTGATGATATTCAATTTTTAAGTAATAAAGAGGGTATTCAAGAGGAGTTTTTTCATACTTTTGAAGCCTTGAAAGAGGCTGGAAAACAAATTATTTTAACCGCAGATAAACATCCAAAGAAGATAGATGGTCTCGAAAAACGACTTCAAAGTCGTTTTGAATGGGGTCTTGTAGCAGACATTCAACCCCCAGAACTTGAAACAAAAATAGCCATAATTGAGAATAAATGTCTAATTAATAAGGTAAAACTTTCAAAAGATATTGTCAATTATATTGCCACTGTTATTGAGAATAATGTGCGTGAAATCGAAGGTATTCTTTCAAAACTTCATGCTTATTCACAGCTTATGCATTTAGACATAGATTTGACATTTACAAAAAATGTGCTCAAAGACCAAGTTCAAGAAAATCATGCAAATTTAACGTTAGATATAATTATAAAAAGTGTCGCAAAAGAGCTAAATATTAAACCAAGTGAAATTCGTTCAAAAGGGAGAAGTCAAAGTTTATTGTATGCAAGAAGGGTTGCAATTCATTTATGTCGTGAATTAACACAAAGCACAATGCCTCAATTAGCCCAATATTTCGGGATGAAAGACCATACAGCCATTAGTCATACTATAAGAAGAATTAATGAGTTAATACTCGATGATGAAAATTTTAGAATAAAAGTTTTAGAATTACAAACTAAGATTAATTCAGTTACAAAATAAGATTATTTTATACTTTATAAAAAATAGAAAAAAAGATATAATTTGACATGTGAATACATGTGAATAACTTTACCGAGTTATTCACATGTAAACACCTCTAAATCTAGGGCTTTGAGTGAGTTATTCACATATTCACATCCCCTACTACTACTACTACTAAAATTATAATATATAAAGGAAATTTCGATGAAAATAACCGTTCAAAAATCCGTAATTGAAAACATGCTTGTCCATACTCAACCATTTTTAGAAAAAAAGGATTCTTCACAGATTACTTCACATGTTTATTTAAATGCTTTAAACTCCATTTTGATAATAAAAGCAACAGATAATGAAATGGGTTTATCTATGGAAACAGGAAATGTAGATATTCATGAAAATGGAAACATTACAGCTAATGGTAAAAAATTTCTTGATATAGTAAAGATTTTAAAAGATGGAGAAATTAATTTAGAAGTGAGAAATGAAATATTGTATATTTCACAATCACACTCAAAATTTAAATTACCAACATTTTCACATAATGAGTTTCCAACATTTCCAAATTATCAAAACAAACCACGGATACTTATTAATTCTCAAGCATTAATAGAATCATTAAAAAAGATTACACCCTCAATAGATGCTAATAATCCTAAATTTGAATTAAATGGAGCATTGATAGATGTAAAACAAGAAAGTATTAATTTTGCTTCCACAGATACAAGAAGATTGTCTGTTGTAAATATTGAAAATAAAAGTTCGGTAGAAATAGCAATTATACTTCCAAGAAAAGCAATAGTAGAGATTCAAAAATTATTTTTTAATGATTTAGAAATGTATTATGATGAAACACATCTCATTATTCATTCTCAATACTATACTTTTTTTACAAAACTTATCAATGGTAAATTTCCTGAATATTCAAGAATTATTCCAAAAGAGATATCTAAAAGTTTACTTTTACCAAAAGCAAACATGATTGATTCTATAAAACAAATTACAACTATTTCAACAGATGTAAAACTTACATTTTTAAGTAATAGTATTCTTTTTGAATCATTAAGTGATGATAACATTGAAGCAAAAACAGAGATAAATTTTGACACAGGTTTTAAAGAACCTTTTACAATAGCAATTAATAGTAGATATTTACTTGACTTTCTAAATAATATTAATAGTTCAGAATTTACTTTAGGGTTAAATGATCCGAAGTTACCATTTGTACTTAGTGATAATAATTTTAAAACTATTGTAATGCCTATTGTTATGTAGCTACTTAGCACTCTTAAGTAGAGTTGCTAATAAACTTCAATCACCTCAACCACAGTATAAATCTTTCTTTTAGATAAATTTTGATAAAATAAATTCAATTATGCCTTCAAGGCAATGGAGTGTTAAATGGAAAATTACGGCGCTAGTAATATTAAAGTTCTCAAAGGCTTAGAAGCTGTTAGGAAAAGACCTGGTATGTATATAGGTGATACAGGTCACCGAGGTCTTCATCACTTAGTTTATGAAGTTATTGACAATTCTATTGATGAAGCAATGGCAGGTCATTGTGATATTATAAATGTGACATTAACTAAGAATAATACTTGTAAAGTAAGTGATAATGGTCGTGGAATTCCAACTGACATACATCCAACTGAAGGGATTAGTGCTGCAACTGTAGTTTTAACAGTTTTACATGCTGGTGGAAAGTTTGATAAAGATACTTATAAAGTTTCTGGTGGACTTCATGGTGTTGGTGTATCTGTTGTTAATGCTCTCTCATCAGATTTGCATATGACTATTTATCGTGAAGGTCAAATTTTTGAACAAAAATTTAAAATGGGTATTCCTCAAGATGTTTTAGCTGTTACAGGTACAACAAGAAAAACTGGAACAACTATAGAATTTAGTGCTGATCCAAGTATTTTTACAGACACAATCATATTTGAATATGAATATTTAGCTAAAAGATTTAAAGAGTTAGCATACTTAAACCCGTTTATAACAATAAAATTTACAGATGAGCGAACAAATCAAAAAGAGGAATATCACTTTGAAGGTGGTATTGCTCAATATGTTACTGATACAAATAAAAAAGCTATTGTTGCACAAGTATATTCATTTACGGCAAAAATAGAAGATATAGAGTTTGATATAGCACTTATGTATAACGATACTTACGAAGAAAAACTTTACTCTTTTGTAAATAATATCCGTACACCAAATGGTGGTACGCATGAAGCAGGTTTTAGAGCAGGACTTACTCGTGTAATTTCAAATTACAATACACAAAATGGTGCAGCAAAAGAAAAAGATACAAAAATAAGCGGTGAAGATACAAGTGAAGGTTTGATTGCTATTGTATCAGCTCGTATTCCTGAACCGCAATTTGAAGGTCAAACAAAAGGGAAACTTGGAAATACTTATGTACGCCCATTAGTGCAAAAACAAACTTATGAAATTCTCTCAAAATATTTTGAAGAAAATCCGTTAGAAGCAAAAGCGATAGTGTCCAAATCACTTATGGCAGCTCGTGGTCGTGAAGCAGCTAAAAAGGCAAGAGAACTTACTCGTAGAAAAGATTCTATGAGTGTTGGAACACTTCCTGGCAAACTTGCTGATTGTCAGAGCAAAGATGCCACTATTTGCGAACTTTATCTGGTAGAGGGTGATTCTGCTGGTGGTTCTGCAAAAATGGGTAGAGACCGTGTATTTCAAGCGATATTACCACTTAAAGGTAAAATTTTAAATGTTGAAAAAGCAAGACTCGATAAAATCTTAAAATCTGAAGAGATTACTAACATGATTACTGCTATGGGTTGTGGTATTGGTGAAGAGTATAAAGAGGAAAAACTTCGTTATCATAAGCTTATTATCATGACCGATGCCGATGTCGATGGTTCTCATATTCAAACACTTCTTTTAACTTTTTTCTTTCGTCATTTTCGCCATGTTGTGGAAAAAGGGTATTTATATTTAGCACAACCACCACTGTATCGTTATAAAAAAGGTAAAAAAGAAATTTACTTTAAAGATGACCGTCAAATGAACGATTTTTTAATTGAAAACGGTGTTGAATCTTTAAACATTGAAAATGTAGGTGTGAATGATTTAGTTTCATATTTTAGAATGGTTGACCATTATTCAGTTTCTTTATCAGCATTGGAACGCCGTTATTCTTTAATTGCGTTAATAAGACATTTCATCGAAAATCCTGATATTATCGGACTTGACATGAAATCTATGTATGTAAAAATTGAGAAATTTTTAATCTCTATCAATAATAATATTTTAACGAAGTCAATTGGTGAAGATTCTATCCATGTTTTTGTTCAAACACAAGGTGGCATGGAAGAGTTACTTATAAATGATGATTTATTTGCAGCACCACATTTTAGTGAAGCAAATTTTGTATATCGAAAGATTCAAGAGTGGAATATCAAGTTTGAAGATGATATTATCAAAGTTCTTGAAAATGTAAAAGATTATGCAAAAAAAGGTGCTTATATTCAACGCTATAAAGGTTTAGGAGAGATGAACCCCGACCAACTATGGGAAACTACTATGACACCTGAAAATCGTGTTTTACTGCAAGTAACGATTGATGATGCTGAAGTTGCTTCTGATGCATTTACACTTTTTATGGGTGACGAAGTTGAACCTCGCCGCAATTATATAGAAACACACGCTAAAGATGTTAAACATTTAGATATATAAATTCTAAATGTTACTTCCACAAAAAAAAGAGCGAGAATACCGTTTTAAATTAGCATTAAGAATGGGGCTTCCCATTTTTGCTATGGTTCTTGCTC
>CAMCYC010000093.1 GCA_945883795.1 Sulfurimonas crateris
AAACGAAAAAAAATGAACTTGAAGTAAGTGGAAGGTATCAGCTCCATTCTGGAGATTATATTATCCCTAATGCGACTATGAATTTTACTCTTCCCTCTGGAGAAGAATATATTTATGCACTTGATTTATTCTGTGACGATCAAATTGAAGACATCGTACAAAGAGTAACGAAATATAATCAAGTTTTGATTGAAAATACCTATAAACTTGACCGTATTGTTTTTATTTTTGAAGATAATATTACAAAAGAGCAGGGTATTGAACATATTTTAGGTGCTGATATTTTACAAAACCATAAAAACAATTTTATTTTTAAAACAATTAAAAATCTTGAAGAGGAGTTTAGTTTACATTGGATGCTTTTTTATTCTAGTGATAAGATTAATTTTTTAAGTCAGATTACTCAAAGAAAAGTAAAAAATGACACTAATTTTGAATCAGTTGTAGAGTCTAAAATTTTCGATGAAACACTTTTAATGAAAGAATTAGGCTCAAAAACACAAGAAAATGAACCTCAAGTGGAGATGGTAGAAGAAGAAATTTTTGAAGCAGAATATGAAGAAATACAGACAACAGCCAATGAATCAGTAAAAGAAAAAGATGCAATACCAAAAGAAAAATCTTTTAATATTTTTGAAAGAGAGTCTCGCAAATCGCTTATGTTTTTGTTAGAAGATATAGGACTTTTAATTTATATGCTTGCTGGTGTTGCAGCATTCGTTGTTTCGGCATATATGGAGATGATTGCCTTTGATAGTTTTTATCCAGGATTTTTACTTATTTCAGTTGTTATGGTTATCGCTTTTGAAGTAGCAAAAGTTGGAACTATTTTTATACGGGTATATATCAAAAATTCTAAAACAGAATTAAGCAAGATAACTATGAAAGTTCTTAGTAGTATATTTATCCCTTTACTTTTTGGTTTATCAATTATATCCTCAATGGCAGTAACTGCTGATAAACTTGAGAGTCCTCATGCAGAAGAGCTTAAAGCTGAGTCTATTAAAAAAATTCAAACTGAATATGATGAAATTGTTTCTTTAACAGAAAAAGATCACCTCAGAAGAACTGAACAATTAAAACAAGATTTTTTTGAAAAAATCACTGAATTTGAAAATAGAAAAAAAGAGGTTATTGCAGATAAAGATGCACAAATTGAAAAACAAAAAACAGTGTATGGGGAAGATAAAAAAACATGGAAAGGTTCAAAATACGAAGAACATGTACTTGAGAGAAAAACATTAATTGATGAATTTGCAGATGAGAGGATGCAATTAGAACACCTCTATAACAATCAGCTTGAAAAAGAATCAGAGCAATACAGAAAAGAAAAAAAAGATGATTTGAAATTTAAAGCACAAAATCTAACTTCAGCAGAAAGTGAAGTATTAGCAGATTCTTGGCAAGCACAGAACGAGATGGTTCGTTCTTTTATAAAAGTGGTCAATCACGGATTCAATCTTAATTTAAAAGAATTAGATTTTATTTTCTTTCTTTCTATTTTAGTAAGTATTTTATTAGAATTAACTATATACAAAGTATTTTCAAACATAGCGGTGGCTTATACTATTCGAAAATAAAACAATTTTATAAGAACCTTGTGGCTGAAAATAAAATCATTTCAGTCACATGTTAATATTGTTTTTGTATAATCGCACCACTTTAAAAAAAAGGATACTTTTTCATGGAAATTGTAACTCAGTTATTACCGTTCGTATTTTTAATCGCAATTATGTATTTTGTCATTATTCGCCCTCAGCAAAAAGAGGCAAAAGCAAGAAAAGAGATGATTGAATCTCTCAAAAAAGGTGACAAAATTGTTACTAATGGCGGTTTTATCGTAGTTATAAATAAAGTTGAAGAGCACTTTTTTAGTGTAAAAATGAACGATGATGTCATCGTAAAACTTACAAAAGATTCTATTGCGAGAAAGTACGAGGATGAAGCTTAATTACCGCATAGTCATATTCGCATTAGCGATAGTTTTTGGTTTAGTTTTTTCTGCTCCATCTATCTTTCAGATGCAAGAGGGAAAAAAAATTACTTTAGGGCTTGACCTTCAAGGTGGTTTATATATGCTTCTTGGTGTAAAAACTGAAGAAGCAACAGCATCTCGGATGAAATCTATAGCTGCAAGTATTAAACACTTTAGTGAAAAAAAAGATATTTTAGTTGATACTTTTAAGTTTGACGAAAACAGTGTTTCATTTTCACTTTTAGATACAGACGATATAAAAATCGTCAAAGAGTTTTTAGATAAAATTGATGGTGCTAAAGTTGTTGTAGCGGGTGCAGAATTATCTTTGAGTTTAGTACCTGAAGAGATTGCAAAAACAAAAAAACAAGCAGTAGACCAAGCGATTGAAACGATACGAAATAGACTTGACCAGTTTGGTTTAACAGAGCCAATTGTTGCTGGACAAGGCACAGAAAAAATTCTCGTACAGTTAGCAGGTATTAAAACACAAGAGGAAGAGCAACGAGCAAGAGAATTGATTTCTCGTGCTGCAAAACTCGAACTTATGGCCATTGATGAAGATAGAATAGGGCGTGTTTCTAGCATGAGTCATGGTGATGCTGCATCGTATGGTGATTTGATTTTAGAAGATGCTAAAAATTCTCAGATAAAATATTTAGTACATGAACTACCTATTCTTGATGGCAGTATGCTTACAGATGCTTCCATGGGATTTGATACAAATAATCGTCCATTAATTAATTTTGCTCTTAATGCTGAAGGTGCTGAAATTTTTGGCGATTTTACAGGTAAAAATGTTGGTAAAAGATTGGCTGTTGTTTTGGATGGTAAGGTTTATTCTGCGCCAAACATCAATGAGCGAATCGGTGGCGGTCATGGGCAAATCTCTGGTAGTTATACTGTCATGGAAGCAAAAGATTTAGCAATAGCTTTGCGTTCAGGTGCACTTTTAGCTCCAATATATCTTATGGAAAAACGCTCAGTTGGACCAAGTTTGGGAGCTGATAGCATACAAGCAAGTATGGTGGCACTTATTGGTGGCTTTATTTTAGTTATTGGATTTATGTTTGTTTATTACAAAATGGCAGGAGTGATTGCAAATATTGCCTTAATTTCCAATTTATTTATTATTCTTGCTGTTATGGCACTCTTTGGTGCAACACTTACACTTCCAGGTATGGCTGGAATTGTTTTGACTGTCGGTATGGCAGTAGATGCAAATGTTATTATATCTGAGCGAATTCGTGAACTTATTTATGACGGTGTCTCGATGCATAAAGCTATAGAAGATGGATATTCAAACGCCATGAGAGCTATTTTAGATGCAAATATTACAACACTTATTGCTGCAGTTGTTTTATATGTTTATGGAACAGGTGCTATAAAAGGGTTTGCAATTACTATAAGTATAGGTATTTTAGCATCTATGTTGACTGCAATTTTGGGTACTCATGGAATTTATCAAATGCTAGAGTCTAAGATACAAAAAAGTAAAAATAACCATTTCTGGTTTGGGATTAAGGTTTAATTATGGAATTTTTTAAATATACAAGAATCTTTAATTTTATGGGTAAGTCTAAACCTGCTATCATTATTTCTATAATTTTAGTTCTTTTTTCTTATATTGTTTTACTCACTAAAGGTCTTAATTATGGTGTTGATTTCGCTGGTGGAACTGTAGTTCAAGTGAAGTACGACAGAGTTGCACCTCTTGATGAGATGAGAGAAAAACTCAAATTAAATACAATATTTGATGGTTCATCTATAAGTGAATTTGGTTCACCTGATGAAGTAGTTATTCGTATGAAAACTACGACTGGTAGTGTAACTGTAGATATTGGTGACCTTACTAGACAATCACTTCAGGGTACTGGAAACTATGAAATTCGCCGTGTTGATATTGTTGGTCCTAAAGTTGGAAGTGAGTTGAAAGAAAAAGGTGTCATGTCTCTTGTTTTAGCTGTAGTCGGAATTTTAATTTATGTCGCATTTCGCTTTGAATGGAGATTCGCTGTTGCGTCAGTTGTAGCACTGATACATGATGTTTCAATTGCACTAGGTGCTATCTCCCTTTTTGCAATTGATGTAAACCTTGATGTTTTAGCAGCACTTTTAACTTTATTGGGATATTCTTTAAATGATACTATTATAGTGTTTGACCGTATTCGTGAAGGTGTGATAAATTCTAAAAATGTCGAATTAGCTGAAACTATTGATGAATCTATTACCAGAACATTAGCTAGAACAACACTCACTTCACTGACAACTTTGTTTGTGGTATTTACTCTTTTTATGTTCGGTGGAGAGATTATTCATTCATTTGCATTTACGCTTTTAGTGGGTATTGTAATTGGAACATACTCTTCTATCTTTATTGCATCACCTATCCTTTTATGGTTTGGTTTTGATGTAAAAAATTATCATACTAAGCTTGCAGAACAGTCAAAAAGAGAAGCAGAAAAAGAGAAAATGAGAGCTCAGTACGAGTCAGGAATCATGTAATTTTAGATTGGTTATAAAAAAATAAAATCTTTTATAAGCAAATTTTTAATAAAAACTAACTTTATAAAAATTTAGGATATATAAATATTATGGGGAAAGTTTTAATTATTGAAGATAGTAAGATGTTGTGTAAAGTATTTGAGGAACTTCTGCAAAAATATACGAATTTCAAATTTGATATAGCACAAACTTACGCTCAAGCACAACAATTTTTATCTCTAAGTCATTATGATTTTGCTGTAGCAGACTTGAATCTTCCTGATGCAAAAAAAGGGGAGATAGTTTCCCTTTTAAATAGAAATAATATTGCTCCAATAATTTTTACAGGTATGTTTGATGAAGCTTTAAGAGATGGTTTTGAAAGTGCACAAATTGTTGATTATATTTTAAAAGAGCGATATGAAAATATTATTTATGTAATTGAAAAACTTAAACAACTTGAATTAAATAAGAAACAAATAGTTTTGGTAGTAGATGATTCTAATTTATATGCAAACTATTTGAAAAAAAATTTACAAATTCATGCTTTTAAAGTTTTGATTGCACATAATGGGCAAGAAGCACTTAATCTTATGGAATTACATCCAACAATTGATTTAATAATTACTGACTATCATATGCCTGTAATGGATGGTTTGGAATTGGTTCGAAAGATACGAAAAAAAAGAACCAAAAAAGACCTTTCTATTATAGTGTTAACTTCAGACACAAATTCTTACGCAACAAGCCGTTTTTTAAAAGAGGGTGCAAACGACTATATCACAAAACCATTTTCAAGAGATGAATTTTATGCTAGAATTTACCAAAATATAGAAACAGTAGGACTTTTTGAATCGATGCGAATCGATTTTGATGATGATATCATAGCTCTTTTATCTGAAATCACAGAGTTTAAAAGCTCAGAAACAGGTGCACATGTAAAGAGAATTAGCGAATATAGCTATCTTTTGGCAAAGCTTTATGGAATATATGAAGAGGAAGCAAAAATTATCTCAAAAATGTCTATTTTACATGACATTGGAAAAGTTATAATTCCAGACCATATTTTATCTAAGCCATCAAAATTGACACAGAGTGAATTTGAGATTATGAAGCAACATACAACTTATGGACACCAGCAATTCTAACTGATTTTCACTACAGTAAGGCTTAAAATCCCTATAATCAGGGGTTTTAAGGCACTGTATAAGAACTTAAATTATTCTAATATAAATTTTCACAAAAAATAAAGCCCTAAATTTAGGGCTTTGATAGACCTAAAA
>CAMCYC010000094.1 GCA_945883795.1 Sulfurimonas crateris
CCTCTTGTTTTTCAACCGCTTCTAATTGCACCTTGATATTATCTCGTGCTACTAAAAGTCCAACAATACCACATCCAGCACCCACATCTAGCATCTTTCCTTTAGGCTCAAATGAAGAGATAAAATCATATAAAAATATAGAATCACTGTTGTAACAATAGCCAGACTCTGGCTGATAAAGAAGCATGTAAAGTACCTTGAGAGCATCATTTTGGATATAATTTTGCAATTATATCTCAAAGGGTTTAAATGATTATTATTCCAGCACGATTAGCGTCAACACGGTTTCCACAAAAAGTTTTGGCAGATATTGGTGGTTTGCCTATGGTTGTAAGGACAGCAAAACGAGTAGCACATTTGGACAGAGTTGTAGTTGCTGCAGATGATGAGCTTATTATATCAACATGTAAAGCCCATGGAATAGAAGCAATGCTTACATCTACAACCCATAAAAGCGGTACAGATAGAATCCATGAGTGTGCTACTATTCTTAAACTTGATGAAAATGAACTTATTATCAATGTCCAAGCAGATGAGCCATTTATAGAACCAGAAGTTGTTGAGTCCTTAATAAAAAAGCTCCAAGAGCTTCAGGCAAAAAATGAACCTTTT
This sequence comes from Sulfurimonas crateris, assembly GCA_945883795.1. GTDB lineage: Bacteria > Campylobacterota > Campylobacteria > Campylobacterales > Sulfurimonadaceae > Sulfurimonas > Sulfurimonas crateris_A. The sequence goes on from CAMCYC010000094.1 coordinate 613, forward strand.
ATCATGGGAAGCTGTTTTAATGCCATCAATTCAGAATCAGCCCAAGACCCTAATCTTGTAAAAGTTGTTCTTGATGATGCAAATAATGCTATCTATTTTTCCCGTTCCCTTATCCCTTATAATAGAAGTGGTAGTGCAACCTATTTTGGGCATATCGGTATTTATGGATTTAGTAAAAAAAGTTTAAATGAGTTTTGCAATCTCAGCGATGCACCCATAGAAGATATAGAAAAACTTGAACAACTCCGTGCAATTTATCACCAAAAAAAAATTAGCATGGTAAAAGTAGCAAGTACAGGTTTTGGGATTGATACACCAGAAGATTTAAGAAGAGCAGTTGAAATTTTTTTATAAAAAGGGTAAATGTGAAAATTATAATTAATGGGGAAATACGAGAATTTGAAACGGATATTACAATTTTAGAAGTTTTAACTCAATTATCTCTTAACGATAAAGTGATGGCAGCCGCCGTTAATATGGAAATAGTGAAACAAAATGAATGGGATAGTTATATACTCAAAGATGCAGATAAGTTAGAATTACTAGATTTTGTTGGTGGTGGTTGATTTTTTTACCTCAAGTGCAACTACAGCAATAGCGTATTCTCCATCGTGTGTGACCGATACGCTTGTATCTACAATATTAAAATTATCTACTATCTTTTGTGATAGCGTAATTTGTGGAGCTCCTTTTATAGTTTTTGAAATAACAATATCATAAAATGAGCATTCACTCCCAATTCCTACACCAAGAGCTTTTGCACAAGCTTCTTTTACAGCCCAAAATCCAGATGCAGTTTTATAATTTTTGACAAGTGAAACTTCCTCTTTAGATAAAAATTTCAAAAGAGCCTTCTCACCAAACCGCTCCAAGAAGCCATTCATGCGAGAAGTTTTAATTAAATCTATCCCTATCATTTAATAAATCTCAAACTCTAAATATTGAAACACCATGAATTTAGCCCTTCGCTCTATATTGTTTTTTTGAAGTATATCATAACCAAAAAACAAATAATTTCAATCATTTATAGTACAATAATAAAATTTTAAGAAAAGAGAGTATTGCCATGTCATTCAAATTTAATACCAAGATAGTTCTTGCAATAGTAATTTATATTAGCTGGATTGTATATTATTCTACTTCTAATTATTATGCTAAAAAAGATGAGCTTCTGAAGCAGTTTGATGAACGGTTAGTCGATGCTGCCATGACAATTCCTTTTATATTACCAGATGGTTTTCATAAAAAAGATATGAATAAACAAAGTGTTACCTCAACTGAAGATGAAAATAACCGTAATCGTTTATCTGCACTTAGTGAAATAATGCATATAAAATATATATATACACTTATCCAAAAAGAAAATAAATTTTTTTTCACAGTCTCAAGTGCTACGAAAGAGGAACTTCAGACTCAAAAAAATATATCTTATTATTTTTCTGAGTATGATGAAGCATCGCCTATGATAAAAGTGGCTTTAACTACATCGAATATGATGTTTGATGAATTTGTGGATAGATGGGGCTATTTTCGGAGTGTATTTATTCCGATGAAAGCTCAAGATGGTTCTGTGTATCTTGCTTGTGCCGATATTGAAATAAGCCATATAAAATCAATATTAAGAGAGGCTCTTTTAAAGAATATTTTTCATTCTCTTCTATTTTTACTCTTTATTATTCCATCTATTCTAGCTTATAATCAACAAATTTTAATCTCTAACAAGTCCCTCCAAAAAGCAAAAAAGGAGACTGAATTAGCTCATGAGAAACTCAAAGAACATAAAGATATGCTAGAAATCACTGTAAAAGAGCGTACATATGAGCTAGAAACAACCAATCGTAAACTCAATGATTCTATAGAGTATGCCTCTTTTATACAAAAATCATTTTTACCGCACAATAATCTCTTTGAGCAGTATTTCTTAGATTCATTTGTAATTTGGGAGCCAAGAGATAAAGTGGGAGGAGACCTTTATTTTTTAAATAAAACTGAACATGGATTATGTTTGGGTATTGTAGATTGTACGGGACATGGTGTTCCTGGGGGTTTTATGACGATGATTGTTGGCTCAATTATGAAACGAATAAAAGATGATGAGAGTAAACACAATCCCGCATTTATACTTAAAATATTAAATACTGAAGTCAAACGACAATTGGGACAAGATAAAAAAGAGAGTCTCAGTGATGATGGATTAGATATAGCACTTTGCTATATTGATGATAACAAAGATATCTATTTTAGTGGTGCAAAAATAGATTTGCATTACATAGAGGATAACTCTCTTATAACAATTAAAGGTGACCGACAAAGTCTTGGATACAGAAGGTCTAAAGAAAATTTTGATTTTACAAATCATAAAATTCCTTATAAAAGTAATAGAACTTTTTATCTCTTTAGTGATGGAGTTGTAGACCAAAAAGGGGGAGAAAGTGGCTATCCTTACAGTAAAAAAATCTTTTTTGATTTTCTTTTACAAAATCATACAAATGATTGTATAACTCAAAAAGAAAAAATTATAACTGCTTTAAATCAGTATCAACATAATTACGATAAAGATGATGACATGACAATGATAGGATTTAGATTATAAAGACTTTTGGATATAATTTATGTCAAAAAAATAAATTAAAAAGGTATTATTATGAACATAGAAAAGATTAAAAAGTATCGCTTATTATTACAAGATAATGGGATTATCTTGAGTATATCTGGGGTTTTATCTCAAGATTTACTCAGTATTTTTGTAGAAAGTTTAAAAGCTAAACTTGAGTTATTATTACCAATAAACCCTAGCGCACATAATATTTTTAATATTTTTATTGAACAAGCCCAAAACATTTTAAACTACTCAAAGACACAAGATACAAATATTAGTAGTCTTATCAATAGTAGCAATATTATATTCGTGGGTTACGACAATGATGAAAAACTTTTTTATATCTCTTCAAGTAATTTAATAGCAAATGACGATATGCCAAAAGTCAAGGAAAGAATAGAGTATATAAACTCCCTTGATAGTGAAGAACTCAAAAGTTATTATAAACTTGCACGAAAAAGTGGGGTAAAAATGCATGAGAAAGGTGCTGGACTTGGATTTATAGAGATGGCAAAAAAATCAAGTAAAAAACTCGAATATAGCTTTGAAAGTTATGATGAATCGTATAGTTTTTTTATTTTAAAAGTTTACTGCTAGGAGAGCAACATGGAATCATTACTGATAAAAGCTACCAATAGTACCCCTGAGATTAATTTTAATTTTGAAAGTGGCAACCTTCTTATAAAAGGAGATTCTTATCCTGAAAATGCCTTTGCATTTTATAAGCCTGTTATGAAATGGATAGAAGAGTTTATAGCCATAAATCAAAAAAGAATAAATTTAAATGTTCAATTAATATATTTTAACTCAAGTACTTCTAAAACACTTTATGATTTATTTGACATCTTAAATGAGATAAAAAAAGATGATATTGATGTGATAATTAATTGGATTTATGATGAAAAAAATTATTCTGCATTCGAATTTGGAGAAGAGTTTAAAGAAGATTATGAGCTATTAACATTCAATTTAGTACCTAATCTAAATTAGGTACTTTGATTTTAAAATAATATTTTTTACGACCTAAAAGTGTAAACTACTTTTTGTGGCAGGCGAGGGATACCCAAAAATTCAACCATCTCTTATGATTAAATTTGCAAGTGACTCTATATCGCTTTATATTTTTTTAAATACCACTCAATAGTCTTAATAATCCCAGTATCAAAATTTTCATCCGCTCTCCATCCAAGCTGAGTCTCCAATTTTGTTGCATCTATTGCATAGCGTCTGTCATGTCCCGCTCTATCTTCTACAAAGGTTATGAGTTTTTTATAACTTTGCTCTTTTGGAACTTTTTCATCAAGTATCATTGTGATAGCATTCACTATCTGAAGATTTGTTCTCTCATTTCTTCCACCAATATTATAAACATTTCCCTCTTTACCTGTATGATAAACTATATCTATCCCTTTACAGTGATCAAGCACATAAAGCCAGTCTCTGATATTTTTACCGTCGCCATAGATTGGGATGTTTTCACCCGCAAGTGCTTTTCTAATGATAGTTGGAACCAATTTTTCATCATGTTGTTTTGGACCATAATTGTTGGAGCAGTTTGTTATTACTGTATTTAATCCATAAGTCTCTTGATAGCTTCTTACTATCATATCACTACTTGCTTTTGAAGCCGAGTATGGAGAATTCGGAGCGTATGGAGTCTCTTCTGTAAATAGGTCTGTTTCATTTAGAGTTCCATAAACTTCGTCTGTACTGATATGGTGAAACCTACACCCTTTGTAATTATCTTTATATTCAAACGGTTTATTCATCCAATAGCGTTTTGCTACATCCAAAAGTGTAAAAGTCCCAGTTACATTAGTTTGTATAAATACACCTGGATTTTTGATGCTATTGTCTACATGTGACTCTGCTGCAAAGTGGATGACACCTTGAATATTATATTCTGTAAATATAAACTCTACAAGTTCACGGTTGCAAATATCGCCTTTGATAAATTTATATCTAGGGTTACCTTGGCACTCTTGGAGGTTTTCTAAATTGCCTGCGTATGTTAGTAAATCAAGATTTATTAAATTGTACTCTGGGTATTTATCCAAAAAGTACGGTACAAAATTTGAGCCTATAAAACCTGCTGTTCCTGTTAATAGTATATTTTTCATTTTTTAAACACTTGCCATAGATTTTGCAGTATCTGCTATAAATGCTGCAATTAAAAGACTTCCCATCAATGTTATAACGACTATCATTTTAATTCTCCTAATTCTTTTATATCTTTATCCATTTTTTGCTTTACTCTTCTGAGTAAAATCATAATAAAAAAAAAGAAATAAATTTTTATATTCCTCTTTTAATACTGAGAGTTTTTCCTTCATTTCATAAATTATTGGCATATCATCTTCTTTCACCCATTTTCTTCAAACACTCATCTAAGCTATCTTTCCAATAAGGAATAATGATATCAAACTCTTT
>CAMCYC010000095.1 GCA_945883795.1 Sulfurimonas crateris
TTGCAATAGTATTCAACTCTTTCATCAAGGCACTAATATCTTTTTGGATAGCTTGACGAGAAGTTGTATTTTGACCATCACTTGCTGCTTGAACAGATTTTGTTTTGATTGTGTCAAGAATATTTGAATACTCACTCAACGCACCATCTGCAGTTTGTAAAAGACCGATAGCGTCATTACCATTTGCAACTGATTGACCTAATGAACTCGCTTGAGAACGAAGTGAATCTGCAATTGTAAGACCAGAAGCATCATCTGCAGCTGTGTTAATTCTAAGACCTGATGAAAGTTTGTTTAATGAACTATCTAAAGCTCTATTATTCATCAACGCATTTGAGTGTGCGTTCAGTGCCGCCGTATTTGTATTTAATCTAAATCCCATGATAAATCCTTTTTGGGTAAGAGCCTTCCGCTCTTAGTAATTTTATATCAACATCCATGTTGAGTATAACTATATCGTCTTGCCAAAAAAGAACTTTAATAATTTTTAAATTTTTTTATAGAGTTTGAGTCCGATAAATTCAAGCCATCAACTGAATAAGCGTAGTAACCGTTTCAGCATAAACAGTTTGTACTTTTGAGCTTTGCCCTAAAAATTTATCCATTTGTGCTTTTTTGTTGATAGCTTCATCAAGTTCTGGGTCGGAGCCTTTCGTGTACGCACCTATGCGGATAAGAACTTCGTTTTCTTTTAAAAGAGTATAAAGTCTTCTAAATTTTTGAACAGCGTTGAGATGCTCTTGGGTGATTATGTCGCTCATAACCCTTGATGCGGAGTTTAGGACATGGACGGGTGGATAGATTCCATAATCTGTAAGTTCACGAGAGAGTACAATATGTCCATCCAAAATAGAGCGAGATTGGTCAGCGATTGGGTCACTCATGTCATCGCCTTCTATTAGGACTGTAAAAAAGGCAGTGATAGAACCTTTGCCTTCTTCTTTGCCTGCTCGCTCCATAAGTTGTGGTAAAAGTGTGAGTGAAGAGGGTGGATACCCTTTTGAAGTTGGAGGTTCACCCAAAGCCAAACCAATTTCTCTTTGTGCCATAGCAAATCGGGTCACAGAATCCATAATAAAAAGAATATCAAGACCTTTATCTTTGAAATGTTCTGCAACGCTCATGGCAGCAAACGCTCCATATTTTCTCATAAGTGGTGAATCATCAGAAGTTGCCACAATGATGACTGTATTTTCCAAATTGCCACCAAGATTTTTTTCGATAAATTCAGGAACTTCTCTTCCCCGCTCACCAATAAGTGCGACTACTTTTATGGGTGCTCTTGAGCCTCGCACAATCATTCCCATAAGCGTTGATTTTCCAACTCCTGAACCTGCAAAGATTCCTAGTTTTTGACCTTTACCACATGTAAGCAATCCATCAATACTTTTAACTCCAACACTAAAAACTTCATCTATCATCCCTCGTTTCATCGCTTGAATTGGTGCTTTTATAATTGGGGAAAATTGAATTGTCTCAATGGGACCTTTTCCATCTACAGGACGCATAAAAGGGTCTACTACTCTGCCAAGGAGTGCTTCACCTACAGGAATATTCATCCCTGTTTGGTTTAAAAACACTCTATCACCAGAGCAAAAACCCTCTACAAAACTAAAAGGGGTGATAAAAAAAGTTTTTCCATCTATCTCGGTTACCATGCCAAAAGTTTCTTGTGCAGTGTCATTGGAAACAATTCTTACCATGTCGCTAATACTGACTTTGAGTCCTGTGGCGGTGATAACTGTAGCGTTAATTTTAACAACTTCGCCAAAAGATACAGAATATTTTTGGGAAGCTAGTTTTTCTTTGAGTGAAGTAAATGGCATGAACGGTTAGTAACGAGTACCACTAGGGGAATTGATAAGGGAAAAAAATTCGCTTCTAGTTTTTTCATCTTTTTTAAATAATCCTCGAAGTGCTGAAGATGTGGTTGTTGAGTTTATTTTTTCTACACCTCGCATCTCCATGCACATGTGGCGTGCTTGAATGACAACTGCTACACCTTTTGGTTTGATGGATTCCATGATTGCATCTGCAATTTGTTCTGTAAGTTGCTCTTGGATTTGCATCCGTCTTGCAAAAACATTCACAACACGAGGAATTTTTGAAAGTCCCACAACTTTGCCATTAGGAATATAAGCAACATGGACTCTTCCAATAATTGGCAAAAGATGATGCTCACATGTAGAATAAAACTCTATATCTTTAATAAGTACCATCTCATCGTTTGTGCTTGTAAAAAGTGCTTTTTCTAAAATCTCTTTTGGATTTTCTTTGTAACCACCGTAGATAAACTCATACGCTTTTCTTACTCTTGAGGGGGTTTGTAAAAGACCCTCTCTATCTGGATTTTCACCAACATGCAACATCATAGTTTTGACAGCTAGTTCAAATTCTGTGTCTTGTTTATTTGCCAAAGTATCACCTCTCAAGAGTTTTGTTTAAAAATTATTGGATAAACACATGTGGAACAATAAGTGGATATTTTTTCATTTTTCTAAAGATATGTTTTCTAACAACTTGACGCAAATCGTTTTCTAAAGCTCGTGGATTTTCTATAAGTCCCTCTTTGAGATTCAATAAGAAATGTTCCAAAATATCTTCCATCTCTTTGGCAAAATATTTATCTTGTTTATCAGCGACAATTCCAAAAGTTGTCACTTTTGGTTTTGCAATCATTTTACTATGTTGCCCATCAATTTGAGCGACTATCATGACAATACCATCGGAAGCGAGTTTTTGACGGTCAAGGATAATATCATCATCAATTTGATGATTGTTTTGATTGTCAATATAAGTTTTACCTGTTTTAACAGTTTTTACTTTTCTCATGTATTTTGGAGATACTTCTATTTGTTCGCCATCAGTCATGAGTAAAATATTTCGCTCAGGCACACCACATAAGATTCCCGTTTCTCTGTGTTTTGAGACATGATTGTATTCACCATGAATTGGGAGAAAAAATTTAGGATTTACAAGTCTAAGCATCAATTTTTGCTCTTCCATAGAAGCATGACCTGAGACATGAATATCTCTATCTGTCACAACTCCCGCACCAGCTCTTTGGAGATGATTTAACATGCTAGAAATAGAACTCTCATTTCCTGGAATGGCACGAGAAGAAAGCACAATTAAATCTGTTGGTTTGATTTTAATATGTCTGTGTTCCCCAATTGACATTCTAAAAAGTGCAGAACTTGGTTCACCTTGTGAGCCAGTTGTTACAATCAGAATCTCTTTATCATTGAGTCGAGAAACTTCATCTGCATCAACAAAGATACTTTTTGGAAATTTGATATAATCGTACTGCATCGCAATCTCTAAATTTCGCTCCATAGAACGCCCAATTACACACACTTTACGCCCATATTTTACGCCATATTCAATAGCTTGATAGACACGGTGAATATTGGAACTAAATGTTGATAATAAAACTCGTCCTTCAGCTTTTGAAAAAATTCTATCAAAAGCAGGAGCAATACTGAGTTCTGAACCTGTTGGAATAGTGTTATAAGAGTTTGTAGAATCACTCAATAAACATAAAACACCTTTTTCTCCATAGTGTGCAAGTCTATGTAAATCTGCTGTATAACCATCCACTGGAGTATAATCAATTTTAAAATCTCCTGTATGAATCACCGTTCCTGCTGCGGTTGTAATCGCAAGTGAAGAGGAATCAATAATAGAGTGAGTCATATGCATCCACTCTATCTCAAAATCATTGCCTATTTTATATAATTCTCTTTTAACAATTGGAATAAAATATTTTTTATGCTCTTTGAGGTGGTGTTCATCAAATTTGCTACCAATCATGGCAAGTGGCAGAGGTGTTCCATAGATAGGAAATTGCATCTCTTTATAAAGATACGGCATTGCACCAATATGGTCTTCATGCGCATGAGTAATAATAACAGCAACTATTTTGTGTCTAATCTCTCGAATATAAGAAAAATCTGGAATTAAAATATCAACACCATGCATATCTTCATCAGGAAAACTCATCCCAACATCAATAAGAATTGCCTCTTTTTCTGTTTCAAAAATGGTAATATTACCACCAATTTCACCAAGTCCGCCCAGTGGAGTGATACGAATTTTAGCATTAGAATTAAGGTCTAATTTATAATGAGGGTTGAGTCTTTGTCTATGTGCTTCTTGATTTTTAGTAACAAATGCTTTTAAATTTTCATCAATTGGCGTTGGTGCACGGCGATTACGGTTTCTATTGGCATTATTTGCATTGTTATTATAATTATTTTTATTTAGATTGCTATTAGGCTTATTTTCTGCACCTTGTGCGCTTGAACTGCGGTTATTATTTGGTCTTTTATTATTGTGTAGATTTGGTTTACGATTTTCCTGAGGGTCAACTACTTGTGTTCCCTGATTCTCTTCTGCCATCCAAACTCCTTGTTATTTGATAGAGTTGGTGATAGTCGTGGGCAGAAACTTGATGAGGACGAATTGTTAATGTAAAATTCAGTTTACTAAAAGCATCTTGAAGTAAAGTTTTTTCATAGACTACAGATAAGTTTTTCAAAAGAGTTTTTCGAGGTTGCTTAAAGGCAACTCTAAGCATTTGCTCAAAATCTTCATCACTTCTATCAGAAGTTTTTTGTATCAAAAAAACAGCAGAATCTATTTTTGGTTGTGGCTCAAATGCAGTTGGGGGAACGCTCACAACAATGTGAGCTTCTCCTACGCTTTGAGTAATCACACTCAAAGCCCCAAATACACTCTCTCCAGCATTAGCACAAAATTTTTCTGCTACTTCAAGCTGAACCATGACAAGTATATTTTTACACATAGGATCTGCGAGCGCTTTTAGGATGATATTTGTTGCTATATAATAGGGCAAGTTTGCCACCAAATCATACGGCTCATCGACTAGGCTACTCTTCCAAGCTTTTAAAACATCTCCACAATTTATGTGGAGCCGCTTGGTAGCAATCTCTTCTTTAAATATACTTTGTAACAGTTTACATAAATCGGTATCTACCTCAAAAGCTTCTACACTTTTGACATCAACTAAAAATTTAGTTAAATCACCTAAGCCAGGTCCAATTTCCACGAGTCTATTCTCGTTATTGGGCATCGCTTCGACGATTTTTCTTAATATTGTTTTATCTTTTAAAAAGTTTTGTCCAAACTCTTTTTTAGCTATAACGCTTTTATTCTTCATGGCGTGGAGTTTATAGTAATTTTGCTTATAGAAAGGTAACAAGAATGATAAATTTACTATTTTCTTTTTTTTGAAAATATGAAATATCAAGGAGCAGAAATGTATAATTGGCTTAAATAAAATCAAGGTCATACTCATGAACTACTTCGCAAAAAGAATTATTCCTTGTCTTGATGTCAAGGATGGACGAGTTGTCAAAGGTGTCAATTTCATAGGACTCAAAGATGCAGGTGACCCAGTTGAAGTTGCAAGACGCTATAATGAAGAGGGTGCTGATGAGCTTACATTTTTGGATATTACAGCTTCAAGTGATAACCGTGATACGATTGTAGATATTGTCGCTCAAGTAGCAAAAGAAATTTTTATTCCCCTTACTGTTGGCGGTGGGATTAGAAAACTCGAAGATAT
>CAMCYC010000096.1 GCA_945883795.1 Sulfurimonas crateris
AAGTCTAAAACAATGTCATTTTCTCTAATCCCTATAATCATTAATTGTTGAATAAGTTCAATTGGTTTTGGAGTATCAAAAGGTGCATTTTGAAATAAAGTTTGCAAAAGTTTTGTTCCTTTTGTTGCTGTACCATAAGTATTTCCATCAAACCAAGTATTTGATACACTTCCAAACTCCTTTTTTTCTTCATAAAAAACTTTTAATTGAGGTCTTCCTTCACCTGTTTTTCCAAAAATTATTCTATTATCAGATAACCATTCTTTATAGTTTTTTTCTTCCGTTCTCCAGCATCTTCCATTTGGTGGCATATGACTTTCGTTTGTATTTGGATTAGTAATAGTATATGTTAAATTTGGTCTAATATTTGGTGCATCAAATGGGTCAGCTTTCCAAAGCCCTCTTGGGTCATTGTCTGGATTAGCAAATTTACTTTTATCAAGTGGAATTGGATAACAAGCAAATGATTTTTCCTTATACCATGATTCTTTATTAGACTCTTTTAATCGTCTATTCGTTTGTCTTCTTAGTTTTGCATAAGCAACAATATACTCATGGCTACTACTTAAATCTGTATCATTTTGAATAGATTGTCTTGCTTGCCATGGCATTTGACTAACAAAATTATCCTCTCCAAATATCTCATCACAAAGCTTTCTAAGATTTGCCACTTCATTATCGTCAATAGAGATAAAAATAACCCCATCGTCTTTGAGTAGATTTCGTGCAAGTTTAAGGCGTGGGTACATCATGCCCAGCCAATCGCTATGGTATCTTCCGTTTGTGTCGCTGTTGGTGCTTAGACGGTTTCCATCGCTATCTACTTGCCCAGTAATTTCGAGATAATTTTTGATGTTGTCTTTGAAGTTGTCTTTATAGACAAAATCTTTACCTGTGTTGTAAGGTGGGTCGATGTATATCATCTTGACTTGCTTGTGGTAGCTTTTTTGAAGGAGTTTAAGCACCTCTAAGTTGTCGCCCTCAATGTAGAGGTTTTGTGTAGTATCCCAATCTTTGCTCTCCTCTTTACAAGGTCGGAGTGTGCCTGTGCTTGGAGTTTGAGCTATCCGTTTGGCTTCGCTTTTGCCCGACCATGTGAAGTTGTAACGCTCTGCTTCATCATCCGCAACTTTGCCCAACTCCTCTTTGAGTTTCGCAAAGTTTATTTTGCCCTCACTAAACACTTCAGGGAATAGTTCTTTGATTTTTTCTATGTTTTGGCTCACTATGTCTAAACTTTTGCCGTCTAATTTGTTCATTATAAGTTTCCTTTCAATTTTTCTAACTCATCACTCAATTTTTTAAGTTCTATATTCATATTGACCTTCGCACTGAAACTTGTCTCTTTTTTGATTTTGATTTTTGCTTCGGTTATTTTTGCTTCGATACTTTGGATACTTTGCAAAATCTCTTTTGTGTTGGCATGTCGATTTAGTGAACCGCTATGCTTTGAAGCATTAAAAGCTATGAGCTTATCCAAATAGCTCGTAAAAAAGGCTAAAAGGTCGGTGTATGGATGGTTCTTTGCTTTGAGGCTCTCCAAAAAAGCATCTTCTATTTTGGTGTGGTTTTGCATCTCTATCCACTCACTAAAATGGCTCTCTTGCACTACAAGTTTACTGCTATCTGCCTTGTTAATCCGTTTTAAACTTATGTTGATACAAAACTTAGTTTCATAAGTCAAGAATATAATGAGCGGATAAGGGATATTTTGAACTATACTTGTTATTTGCCTCAATTTATTTGGGTTAAGTATTTCTACTTTTATAAATGCTATTTCTGAATAATCTTGCTGGGCATCTGTGTATGGAGCAATATTTATGGTGTTTTTGTTGAGTAAATATTCAAGAGTTATGCTCTCAATATCGTTTGTAAGTATCTTTTTATCGGCAATGCTAAGAGAAAAATTCTCTGTAAACTGTTTTTTAAAAAGCTTCTTGTCTATCTTGCTTGAAGCTTCTAAACCAAGATTTACAAGCTCTTGCATTTACTACTCTATCACTAAAAAAGATATAAGTTCAAAATCTTCACTATCGCTAAAACCATCAGTTGTAATAGTTGTACCACCACGACTAAAAAGTGAGTTCATGCCACTCTCCTCTTTTTTGCCGATAATGCTCTCAATTGCTATTTTTAAACCTGTTTGGTATTGTTGCATATCGGAGTAGTTATTTGTCTTTTGTTCAAACTGTGCAACAAGCTCTTTTATTGCTTCATCTTTGCCCAAACATAAGTTTTTATACATGTCTAAAATGAGTTTTGCACTGCTAAATGCGGTTCTGATTGTATTGTTTTTATCTACATGCACTAAATAGTACGGTTCAAGAGAAAATCCACCTGCACCAGTTTGAGGTTTTAGTGATTTCACACAAAACACCACACCTTTTTCAATGGCATCTGAGATAATGCTATGAATGCCAAGCGGTGCGTTTTCAAGTGTTTGTTTATGAACTTTTAGATACTCCATCAAATCCATCTTAAAATCATTTAAAGTTAAATCAGTGATGGAAATACTACCACTTACATCTTCAAGGTCTATCACTTTGTTTTGAAGCTCTTTGAGCTGTTTGGCTCTGTAGCTTAAATCACTTACCTCTATATTTGAGGTATCTATGATATTTTCTTCTCCTGTTGCACTGACATCAAGAAGTACCATACGACCACTTACACGGCTCTCTAAGTTGATATACTCATCAAGTTCCATGTTTGCCCAAAAGTTTACAAGCTGGATTGTCTTGTTTTTGCTTCCGATTCTATCAATTCGCCCAAATCTTTGAATGATTCGCACTGGATTCCAGTGTATGTCATAGTTTATAAGGTAATCGCAATCTTGTAAGTTTTGCCCTTCGCTAATACAATCCGTTGCGATTAAAATATCTATCACTTTTGTGGCATGTGGGTCTGTTTTATCCCTACTTTTTGACATTGGCGAGAAGTGCGTAAGCAATGAATTAAGGTCTTTGTTTTTTGTTTGCATGGTTGTTTGGTTCTTTCCACTTCCAGTGATAAGACAACTCTCTAATCCAAACTCATTTTTTGCCCATGAAGCAATATTTTTGTAGAGATACTCGGCAGTATCTGCAAAAGCGGTAAATATAATAACTTTTTTATTGTTTGGATTGAATGGATTGTTTATTTTTTGTGTGATGTTCTCTTTGAGAGTTTGGAGTTTTTTATCCCTTCTTGCATCTACTTGTAGAGAAACCCCTAAAAGCTCTTCAAGTTTTTCCAAATCGTTTTGTAAATCTTGCTTCCATCTGATTTTATCTACATCTTGAATCAATACTTTGATTTTATTGCCAACAAGCTGTGAAGCAAACTCATCGCTTTCAATATCAACATCAATAATACTTTGTTCTTCATAAGTGCCATTTTCATTTTCTAATACATCAATAATTTTTTGATTATTTTCCATCAATTTTATGAGTGTTAGAGAGAAAGAGTTAATAGAACTTTCCATCCGTTTAAAAAGGTTTACACGCATTAAATGAATCAAAGAATTTTCCCTATCTGTCTGTCTAAAAACTTTCCCATTGCCTAAGTCAATGTCATATTTATGAGAATACTCTTGCTGTTTGTGCGGATAAACATATTTAAGTGGTGAATAAGCAGACAATGTAAATCTTCTTATGGTTTTATTTATCTCTAAAAGTGGCGGAAATGCGTTTAAGGTATCAATATCTGGTTTGAGATTTATCGGCTTATTTCGCTCTGGAAACTTGCCTATGCTTGTTGTGTCGTAATACTTCTCAATGTGCTTTCTGCTTCGTGCTATGGTTATTAAATCAAGTAATTTAAAATAATCAAAATTGAGACTATCAAGTAGCTTTTTTGTTGTTCGCTCATCTTCACTGAGTTTGAGCCAACTGTTGAATCTATTTTGAGATTTTATAAGTGTTTGTGCAATAGATTTTATGCCTATATCTTTAAAAGCTTCATCATTTGCTTCTGTGATAAATGCAACTTGATTTTTAAGGTCGTTTAGTCTGTTATTTACAGGAGTAGCCGAGAGCATCAAAACTTTTGTTTTTACACCCTTTTTTAGAACATCATCTAAAAGTGTGGAATATCTTGATTTTTTCTTCTTTTTATTTGTGCTTGTGTTTCTAAAGTTGTGAGACTCATCTATCACTATGAGGTCGTAGTTTGACCAGTTGAGTGTAGCTAAATTTATCTCTCCACTGTAACCGCTTGTTCTTGTTAAATCTGTGTGATTTAGAACATCATAATTGAATCTATCTTCTGAGAGAATATTTCTTTTGTCATTAATTGTGTAAATTGTCCAATTTTCTCTTAGCTTTTTTGGAGCAAGAACTAAAACTCTATCATTTCTAAGTTCATAATATTTTATGACTGCAAGAGCCTCGTAAGTTTTACCAAGTCCAACGCTATCAGCTATAATACAGCCATTATATTTTTCAAGCTTCTCTATTGCACCAAGAACCCCATCTCTTTGAAAGTTGTAAAGATTATTCCAAACAACACTGTCTTTAAAGCCAGTTTTTGTTTTTATAATCTTCTCTTCATCGAGTTCGCCAATAAAGTCTTTAAAAATATTGTAAAGCGTCATAAAATATAAAAATTGTGGGGATTTGTCTTTGTAGATTTCTTCTAAATTTGAGAGTAATTTCTCTTTTATATCTCTAAGAAGTGTGTTGTTATGCCATATTTCATCAAAGGTTTTTAAAAAAGAATTTGTACTTTCATGGTCAAACATAGCAGTATTCATATTAAATGATTTTGAGGTAATATAACCAAGCCCTGTTGAGGAAAAATTTGAACTTCCTTGAATGGCTATATCGCTTCCATCTTGATTTTTAATATGATAAAAATTAAAAGGAATTATGTTTGCAGAGGATGTTTCTTTTATTTGTGCATGATTTTCTAAAAAAAAAGCAAATTCTTTAGCAATTTTAGTCTGATTAAGACTATTTTTTAATTTTATTTCCTCTTGTTCTGAAGATAAAAGGTTGATGTCGTTTTTGAAATTTTGTGAACTACAAATAATTCTTATGTTTTTAATCTTACGAAGTTCTTTTTTAAGTTCTTCATACGCATGAATAGTAAAATGGTTTGTAACAATGGACACATTAGAATTTATCTTTATATGAGACTTTAATACATCACCAAGTTTACTATTTTTTTTGTTGTCTATTAACATAAAACCATATTTATTTAAGATTATTTATTATATCTAAAAAGAGTAATAAAGGTCGCATTTTCATACTTGGACTAAATGCGACAAAGAATTCTAAATATAGCTTAAAATCTATAACTCAAGTACCCTCTTTGCATAATCCCTAAATTCAAAAGTTGGTGGAATATATTTGTAAAGTGTAGGTTCAGTAAGTCTCGCTTGGAAATTGAATTTTCTTCCTCCAATGCTTCCTCTAGCTCTTGCAGCCACAAGTCCAGCTTTTATTCGTTCTCGAATTAATTTTCTCTCCAATTCAGCCAATACTCCAAATGTCGAAAATATCATCTTACCTTCTGGAGTTGTTGTATCTATGC
>CAMCYC010000097.1 GCA_945883795.1 Sulfurimonas crateris
CAAAGATGGCAAGGTTGTGAGTCATTGGGCAAAGGCTTATCGTGGACTTATTCTCAAATCGATGGCTCAAAATAAAATCAAATCTCTTGAAGAATTTATGAAGATGGAAATGGAAAATCTATCTGTAAAAGAAATAATAAAAAAAGAGACACATACAGAAATAATTTTTAATATCAACTTTGGTTCGACAAAAAAGTAAGCAAAAAGAAGAAGTTGCCTTATAATTTTACCTTTATATATTCAACAGCATTCAAAAAGCTAGTTTTAGCTTTTGAGAATTATTAACAATAACAATAATAATAATAATAATAATAGACTCTATTTAAAAATTTAAAACCCTCTTTTTGAATTTTTTTGAGTATAGTAGTTTAGTGTTTTTAAGATTGCAACCAAATGCTAGTAGTTCGTCAACTTAAGTATTCCAGTTTTGGAACACACATCTGCTGACACATTGAATATGGGGAAATTATGAAATTTCCTCTTATCCGACAAGATTAGATATAATAAACTTTATTGTATTAAATTATAATATCATAATTTAATAAAATTCACCTAAAAGGAATACTTTATGACTAAAATTATAATCAAATCAGCAGTAGCTACATTATTTATATCAGCAATGATTACAGGATGTAGTAGCAATAAGCCAACAGTGGAGAACCAAGAGTTTCCTTGTACGCAAGATGGTGTTGTGGCACCAAATTTTACTTGTAATCCATATGCAGAAGGCTCTATTGTAGCACTTGGTATTGCTCAAATGAATGCTGGCAACGATAAGGCATTTCAAAGAACTGAAGCTATAGGTTCAGGAAGAGATGAACTTGCCAGACAAATTGAAATAAAAGTAAGCAATCTTTTGAAACAATATAGAGGTGTAACAGGAGCAGGAATAGAAGCAACTTTTGATAAAGCAAGTACTGATGTTTCAAAACAATTAGCTTCTCAAACATTAAATAGCTCAAAACAAATTGGAATCAGTTGGATGCACCCTGAGACAAAAGAGCTTTTTATATTGGTTGGAATAAATAATGAACCAGTTAAAACACAAATGGAAAAAGCGATAAAGACTTCATTTAAAAATGATGAAGCTATGTATCAACGATTTTTAGCCGAAAAAGCTAATGGTGACTTAGATAAAGAGCTTGAAAAAGCAAATTACTAGTACCACTGTTATTAAGTTCAATAAAAAATAAAATCTATCTCACTCTTAAGCTCCAAGCTTACCTCGATGGCAGTAATCATAGACTATGAGAGTGAGGAAATAATAGTTTATTTTAGTTTGTGGGAGTGGTACTAGTGGCTCATCTCGCCATTAACATCACCATTCCAAACCATCTCACTTGAAAAAAGTGTTAGTAGTAGAAATATTGTAAAATCCCAGTTTATAGGGATTTTATAGGATTTTAGATAGGCTGAGTAGTTACAATAGTTTTAATATCATTTTCTCATTTAGCCCTAGTTCTCAGCAAAAGAGAACTATACTTGTATGTGTTAATAACTCTAATTAACTCATCAAATTTATATGCTAATTCACTTTCAGCTAACTCTTCACTTGCATACTCAAACCTACTAGTATCTAATGGTTGCTTTGTGAAAATTGCTACATACAAATCATAAGTATCAGTACCATCTTTCACTAATCCAGCCTCAAAATAATTTGAACTATCTTTTGAAGGAATTTGTAAAGTGTTTTTAGTAGGTATGGAAGGTTGCAGAAGAGTAACTATGCCATTTTCATAAACATTTAAAAGTGTTATGTACCCATCTGTCTTAGCATTGAAAGTGAAATAAAAATTATCTCCATCAAGCAGTATTTTTTTGCTTGCTAGAAACTCAAAATCATCACTATTATTGATTGATGTAAACAACTCTTCAAATTCATCATTACTCAGTAAAAATAGATGCTCTTTGTAATTGAGGTACCAAGATTCATTCCTTCTATCAAGCTTAAAATCAAGTTCACAGCTAAGTGAAGCATTCAGTTTTTGGATAAGAGGAGTTTTTGAAAGATAAGTGTTTGTGCTTTGCTCTATGCACTTAGGATGACCAATAACAGTTTTAATCCTATGTGCTAAATCAAGATTTTGATATTGTAATGCCACATAAAATACACCGTCATTCATCTCTTGTTTTAGTGTTTTTAAATTTTGTAAATTTAGTTTGCTTGTTACAATAAGTTTTGACTTACTATTTTTATTATAATTGCTTTGTTTATTATCAATTTTAGTAGTTTTTATTATAGAAAAACTACTATTAACTTTACTAATCAAAGTTTGAGCAATATTTTCTTTTGCAAGGGCTTCTGCTTCTTTAATAGTTCTGCCCTCACCATAGCCTATTATTTCATATTTTAGTGTTGAGTGTATCTCTTTGTTCTTATACCATTGTGGATAAGATTGTGGTTTTGGGTTTCCACAACCATGAAATAGTAAAGTTATGAAAAAATATAAAAATATTTTCATAATTTTAATTTTATATTACCATCATAAACAGGAACTTGCTCATAGCTTGAACCCATTTCATAAGATTTTTCTTGTACGCTTGATTTTACATAGTCATATAATCTTTGCGTATTTGTATTGTTACTCAGTAACCCTTTCATGACAAAATAGCTAAAGAGCCTATTTGATTTCTCATCATATTTATTAGAATATTGTGTCCCACTTCCTGCACTTATCACTACCATTTTTGTTGTATCAAACGATACTCGTTTTGGTTTTATCCTTGTAGCCGCTACACCTTGAATCAGCGTTTGATTATCTGTACCACCGCTAAAACAACTATCCACAAAAGCAATAATTTTTGAAGCTTTTGAATTACTCAAAGATTTGTAAATATTTTGCAGTTTAAATCGCTCATCTGAGAGATATGCAGGGTTCATGTCTTGTGCCAACATATACGGTGCATTATCTTGCGAAGGAACAGGAATTCCATGTCCGCTGTAATAAAAATAGATTGTATCGCCCTCATTTAGGTGTCTTAACATATCTTGGAGTTTATAATCTATTTTTGCACTTGTTGCATCTCCATTGATTAACACCCTTGTATTTTCATCCAAAATTCCCAATCTTTTTTGCATGACACTTACAAAACCTTTGGCACTATTAGAAGAATATGGCACAGAATTTGTAAACTCATAATTTTCGATGCCTACCACAAAAAGCCATTTTGTACTATCTTTATTTTTAGCTTGTGTATCTTTTAAAAGCTGGGCAATATCATCAAAGCCACCACTTTTTTGCTCTAAAAGTGCTATTTGTGTCTCAAGAGATTCTTTTTGTTTTTTGAGTTCATCTTCTTTGAGTTTAGAATTTTTTTGCGAAACAACTCGTTGTTCTAACTCAAACTTTTGTTTTTGCAATTTTGCAATTTCTGGGTCTTTTGAATAATTGATAGCACCAAGCTGATAATCCTGTGAACTGACACCAAGCGAAGAACTCAAAAGTGGTGTTGCAGGTAAACTTAAACTTCCATTATTGATTGCTACTTTTATATTTTCACTTTTGTAGTTTGTATCACTTACCATGGCGATATACGATTCATTCTTATTTTCTAAAACAATTTTTTTGAGAACAAGCTTTTCATCTGCATAATCAAAAATCACTTTTGTTTTTAAATATTTTTGATTTTTTTCAAAATTTTCAGCTTTGTCTATTGGCACATCAATCGCTACAGATTCAGAAAATCCACCTTTACTTGATTTTATTTTGCCATAAAAGCGTTCATTTTCAGTATCATATTTTAAGCTATTTTCTAAATAAGGTTCTCCATAAACAGTAGAGTATGCTTTTGTCATGGCATTGAGTGTAATATTTTTTATATTTTTTTGTTTGATAGCTACTTGATTATTATATTCAGCTGTGATTTTTTTCATCTCATCATTATAACTTTGAACCTCTTTTGCATACTCTTTTTCCAATATTTCTATTTGCCGTACTCTTTTTTGTTTTGCACTTGCTACTCTTGCCTCAAAATCTGCTGTTTTTTCATATTTACCTTTTATAAGCTCCTCAGTAGAAGGAATTTGTGGCTTTTGTGGCTTTTGTGGCAACTGAGGTTGTTTTCCAAAAAGCTCTTGTTTGACAAGATAATTAAGAACAATTGTTAATTTTTCTTCCTCTTTTATTTGATATGGATTTGCTATATTATTATTTTTCTTAATAATCTTGACATCTTCTCTTTGCTCTTTTATTTGATATGGACTTACCACATCCCCTCCACACCCTATTATCATGCTTATAATGAAACTAAAAATGAGTAATCGCTTCATAAAAAATCCTTTTTTAAAAAATCAAAATTTAAAGTTACTGACTGTCTCGCACACAACGAACAAGGTTAGAATGACTCTTATCGTCCCATGTGCCGTTGCCAAACTTGAAGTTCACAAACCAAGCATAGGAAGAATTTGAAACTTTCGGCGAACTAGACCAGTAAAGGTCCGAAACACTATTTTTCAATTGTATTTTATTTGTATATAAAGCTTCGAATTGCTCTTTTGATGGTAAAATCCAATCATCAAAACCAGCTAACTTTAAATTTGCACAATATGCCATGGCATTATTCCAATTCATCCAAATATTTCTTATATCTTTATTATCTTGCCACATAAGAGCATTGATAGTTGTTGTATTTTTTCTTATTGTTTCTTCTCTTATTACATTTTTTCTTATTTGCTCATCATTCCAAGCTTTTACTTTTTCTGAATACTTTTTATCCACATACTCTTTTATGGCTTGATTGTACTCTGCCTCTGACAAACTCCCCTCTCCATCCCAAACAACCTCACTCGAGAATAAAAAAACAGGAAGTAAAAATAAAAATAGTTTTAATACCATGGTATCTTTTCCTTAAAAAAATTTGTGCTCATAAAGTTTACTCATAATGTTACCACATTCTATAAACCTTAATGATTTGAGTGCAACCGAAATGCCTACACTAAAATAAATCAATAAATTTTAACAAGCATATTTGTCTAATAAAAATTAGAACTTATCATAAGGTTGTAGCCGTGAAAAATATTACTTTAACAACCTGAGTTCGACAGAATAAAAACCTATTTTTAGGGATTTAGTAGAGTTATTTAAACTTTAAATATTTGTAACCATTCAGCACCCAGCAGATGCCTAGAAGTGCCTATTTATTGGAAGTTTGAGAAACTAAATAAATTTGAAAAAGTACTTTTTTATGTAAAAACAGGTATTTTTAGAAAAATAGACGAATTATTGAATTTTGGAACCCCTATATTACGGATTTTTAGAGCCTATTTGGGTGCTGAATGGTTACAAATATTTTTATATATTTTTTATTATAGTAAATATATTGTTAAATGAGTAACTTCTCATTATTTACTTTTTTTTACTACTTTTTGGATATTTTAATAAATAGAAACACCTATTTTCAGGGTTTTTCTTTTTTGAAATTATCTATTTTTAATCAAATTTGGGTGAATAATGAGAAGTTACAAAATAGTCTATACTCAAGTAAAC
>CAMCYC010000098.1 GCA_945883795.1 Sulfurimonas crateris
GGTCCTATATCTATGCCACCGCCTACTACTCTAGTGTTTCCATTGAAATCTGTTGTAGGTAAAGTAAGCCCTTCAATAATTGTAGTCCCTGCATCTATAAGGTTTGATGATGCAGTGAGATTATAATCTCCATTTACCTCATCAACAAAGCCCAAATTTACATCACTAAAGATATTGTTTTTTTTGAAGCTTGGTACTGTTACTTTGGAAGTGTCTAAATAGTTATTTTTAAGTGTAACAATAACATCGCTCTCACCAGAAATATCTTCACCACTATTGTTTAAAAAAATAGTATTGTAAATATTATTTGTTTCACCGCTATTTATATAAATACCATTGCTATTGTTTGTGAGTATATTATTGGTAGCATTAAGATTATAATTTACATAAAAACTGCTACCTTTAGAAGCTTGATTGTCTCTTAAAATAGAGTTTAAGAGTGCTACATAATCCGAATAAAACCCACCTCCGTCATATTTAGCACTATTTCCTATAAAAGTTGAATTGATTACTACTGAAAATGCAAATGATGTTGAAGAAGATGATGAAGATAATACAGATGATGAATAAGATGTTGAAGAAGATGAGGCTACAACAGAATAAAGAGGACGGTTTATACTAGAAGGAATAGAAGGAGGAGGAATATGCCAATGAAACGAAGAAGAAGTATAAAATCCACCTCCATAAGACGCACTATTACCTATAAAAGTTGTATCTATCATGATTGCAGAAGAAGCTCTAAACCCACCCCTTCACCACTGTGTCCATCTCCTTCAGACGAAGCATTATTACCTGTAAAGGTTGTATCTGTTATGGTTGCAGAATTATCAGTATAAAACCCACCTCCATCACCAGTAGCACTATTATTTTTAAAACTTGTATTTGTTATGGTTGCAGAACCAGAAGCATAAAATCCACCTCCATAACCTGTTGCACTATTATTTATAAAATCACATGAAACTACTGTAAGAGTATAATCTGTAAAAATTGCTCCACCAGGTGAATTTGTATTATTTGCATCGCTAAAAGTTATATTTTCTACTATAAGCCCTGCCTTATTGGTTGTGGTCTCAAAGTTAAAAATTTGACTTACATGGTCACCGCTTAAAATAACTTTATCTTTGCTTGAACCTTTGAGTGTGAGGGAATAGGACTCATTATCGAAAAAGGTAAAAGTTCCCAAACTATCATCTGTGGTTTTGTAAGTGCCATCTGCCAAAATAATGGTATCGGCTTCTCCATTAATTGCCGAATTTTCAAGGGCAGTTCTTAGCTGTGGAGTTGTAGCGACATTAAATGTTTGAGCCAATAGGTTTGTTGTGAGTAGTAAGGTGGGTATTAGAAGTTTGTGCATTGCTTTATCCTTAAAGTGTTGTTTGCGGTGTCAAAAAAATATTTTATACAAAATATTTAACTTGGATGAAGAATACAGTATTAATTAAAAATAAAGACTTAAATATTCTAAAATAATCAAAATATATTTAAAATTATTTTTATTTTTTATCGCCCAAAAAAGATGCTAGACTTCCAAAAAAATTATGGCGATGCAACATGGAAGATACAAAAAACACAACTAAATACTTTATTTGGATGATTATTGCTATGCTATTTTGGGGTTTTGCATGGACAGCGGGTAAAGTCGCTGCAGAACATTCCAATGCAGAAGTATCGGCTTTTTGGCGTTATGCTATTTCATTTATTACAATTATTCCTATTGTTTTGTTTTTAAAAACACCTTTTAAAACTGATGCAATAGGGGTTTTGTATATGTTTGCGTCTGCTATGCTTACTTCACTTTTTAACTATCTCTTTTTTGCAGGACTCTCGCATGGTCAAGCAGGATATGGGGGAACTTTGGTGACAGCACTTGCACCAATTATCACTTACATGCTCTCTATTATTATTTTTAAAACAAAAGTATCAACTATCCAAATTATGGCACTTTCTCTTGGAATTGTTGGTGCATTTATTTTGCTTCGAGTTCCATTTGAAGGGTTTGGATTTTTAAACTTAGAGAGTTCCTATTTTCTTGGTTGTGCTTTTATTTGGTCGCTTGTGACAATTATTTCCCAAAAAGCTGCTCAAAGAACAAATTTAATGTTTTACACTTTTGTCGTTTTTGGTCTTACCGCTTTTATTAACATGCTCTTTGCTTTGCCACATCACCCTTTTGATTTTACCGCTTATGACACCACATTTTGGATTACAATTTTATTTATAGGGATTATTCCTGGTACATTTAGTACCGCTTTATATTTTGTTTCAGCAGGTAAAATTGGAGCGCATAGAACAGGGGTTTTTATGTTTATTGTTCCAATTGGTGCGATTGTCTCAAGTTTGATAGTATATGGTGAAGAGTTAGCACTTTCAACACTGATTGGGTGTTTATTTGCTTTTGTGGCGGTACTTTTATTTAACATGAAAGGAAGAGCGTGAAAAAGATTTTATTTTTAGAAGATGACCAAATTTTAGGTGAGACTATTGTTGAGGTTCTTGAAGAAAAAGGTTATGTTGTGACTTGGGCAAAAGATGGTCATGAGGCAGCGGATGTGAGTTATGAAAACTCTTATGATTTGTATGTTTTTGATGTGAATGTTCCTTACATGGACGGGTTTGAGCTTTTAGAATCACTCAGAGATGCAAAAGATACAACTCCAACTATTTTTATATCGGCTCGGGTTGATTTAGAAAGTATTGCAAAAGGGTTTCATGCTGGTGGTTTTGATTATCTTAAAAAGCCATTTTATGCAGAGGAACTTTTAATCCGTATAGAAGCAAAAATTGGTGGTAAACTCCAACTTCATTGCAAAGATATTGAATATAATCCCTCTACAAAAGAGGTGCGAAGAGATGGGAAATTGCTCCAATTTGGAGATGTTGGATTTGCACTTTTTCATCTTTTTATGACTCGTCAAAATAGTGTTATAGATAAAGCTGAACTCCTTGATTGTTTGGAACATTCTTCTGATGTAGCACTTAGAGTTGCCATGAATAAGCTCAAACAAACTACAGGTTTAGAGATAAAAAATATTCGTGGAGTTGGGTATATTCTTGAATCGTGTTGAATTTGAATCATTTATCAAGAGTTTTAGTCTCTTTTTTTTATCTCTTGCCACTTTAGCCTCTTTTTTGATTTTATCAGATTATAAAATAGCCAAAGAAGCACTTTCTATAGAGGTTTTATCCCAAATGCGGGTTTGTAGTTATGATTTAAAATGTGAAAAATTTGGTATAGATTTTGTTAGAAATGAAAATTACAATATTAATCAACTTCATTTTAAAAAAGGGAATTTATATGCTTATTTCCCTATTGAGCAAAGTTATGATTACATCTTAAAACTCTCTTATCAAACAAAAGAGTTCAATCAAGATTTAGAAAAAATAAAAAATGATTTATACCAAAAACTTGCAATTATCCTTTTTATTATTGCTATTATTTGTATGATTTTTTCGTTTTATGCACTCTATCCACTCCGCCAAGCGTTGCATTTGACCAAAGAGTTTGCAAGAGATATTTTACATGATTTTAACACGCCACTTTCAGCACTTCGTTTAAATGCGGAGCTTTTAGTCAAAGATGAAAAAAATAGTAAAAAAATAACCCGTATCCAAACAAGTGTGGATACTATTTTGGCTTTGCAAGGAAACCTTAGAAGTTATCTTGATAATATATCAAATAGTATTGAAGAGATAGAGCTTCAATCATTAGTGTTACAAAAAGTTTCTTTGATTGAAAAGCTTTATCCAAATATAGTGTTTTTTACACAGCTTCAAGAGCTTCATGTGCGTACAAACCGTGATGCACTGAGTAGAGTTATAGATAATCTTTTAAGCAATAGTGCCAAATATAACAAAGTTGGCGGAAGTGTTACAGTTGCTATAAAAAATGCAAAACTTATTGTGAGTGATACGGGTGTGGGGATAGATAAACCTAAAGAGGTTTTTAAAAGATTTTATACTGAAAATAAAAATGGGGTTGGTATTGGGCTTCATATCGTGAAAAAACTTTGTGATGATATGCGTATAAAAATTTCTCTGCAAAGTAGCAAAGAAGAAGGTTCTATTTTTGAATTAGACTTGTTTATGCTAACAAAACGCTAATGAATCTATGTAAGAATTCTGATAAATAAGTATTGGAGAAAACAATGAAAACATTAATTCTTTTAGCTCTGTTTCTTGCGAGTTTTGTACAAGCAAATGAAATCTCTTTGGATGAGCAAATTGCAAACATGAAAACAGCACCACAAGAGCAAAGATACGAGCTTATGAATAGTATTAAACAGCGGATTGCTTCTATGAATGGGGCAAAAAGAGCAGAGGTGATTGCAAAATTTGGGCATGGAAAAAAAGGAATTCCTCATGAAAAAAATTCTATACACAACATGCCAAATACACAAGAACAATATAACAAACAAACAGGATTAGGAATTCCTCAAGCGGGACTTCAAAGTCATAATAAAAATTAGGAAAGTTATATGAATTTTATGTTGAGTATTTTTATCTCCTTTCTTTTTGCTTCATCGCTCTTAGCTTTTATAGATGAAGATTTTGATGGTGTTGAAGATACTCAAGACAAATGTTTAGATACCCCATTTATGGATTTGGTTGATAGCATGGGATGTTCTACTATTTCACTTCTAACACCTCATCTGTTTGATATTATCATGGGAGTTGGGTATTCCCAAACCAATCAAGAAACACTTGAAGATGAACAAACGCTTTATACAACACTGCAATTTGATTATAGCTATAAAGACTTTTCCCTTTATGCAACACTTACCCGTTATCAAAATAATTCAAGTAGTGGTTTAGATGATACACTTTTGGGGGTAAATTATAGTTTTAATATCTCTGAAGCACTCCACTTTACCCCAGCAATCACCCTTATTTTACCCACTTATGATTCAGGGCTACACAATGAAGAGATGGATATAGCCACAAGTGCTACACTCTCGTATTATTATCAATCGTTTTTCTCTCTAGCCTCTTACACATACACTTTTATCAATGATACAAATACCATGCAAACCAAATACCAAAATAGCTCTGCGTATCAATTAACATTAGGATATACACCCATGCAACAACTTACCGTTGATGGGGGATTTTATAAAAGCGGTAGCATGTATCAAGGAGTAGAAGATATACAAAGTCTTACATGCAATGTAAGCTATTCTTTGGATGAAAATCATTTTATCCTATTTTATTATTCTCATGGATTAAGTGAGTCTGCTAGTGACAATTATGCTTCATTCAAATTTGGTCGTACATTTTAACTAACATATCACTAACACTCCTTTGTCATAATTTCACCATAAACAAAAAAGACACAAAAGGATTTATCATGAAAACAACAACTTTAGCTTTATCTTTGGTTACGACACTTCTCTTAGTAGGTTGTGGAGATTCTACTTCTTCTACTCCAATAGAAACACCACCAGAAACTCCTATAACAGC
>CAMCYC010000099.1 GCA_945883795.1 Sulfurimonas crateris
GTAAGGAGATTCGATCGACAATAAAAGAACTCATTGAAGAGATGGAAGAGCGATATTTGAGTAAAAATATTGAACAGTTTAAACCAATAATTATTGTTGTAGATGAATTTGTTGATTTAATTATGAAAATATCTATTATTGAAGATTTATTTATAAGATTGGCTCAAAAGGGAAGAGGAGCAAAAATACATCTAGTTTTGGCAATACAAAGACCAGATAGTCAAATCCTAAAAGGTGTTTTACACTCAAATCTGCCATCAAGAGTTGCATTCAAAGTTCAAAATTCCACAGAAAGTAAAATCATTTTAGATGAAACAGGAGCGGAGAATTTATTTGGAAAAGGGGATATGCTTTTTTCAGATGGAAAAGAGCTTAAAAGATTACAAGGTTTCTTACTTTTATGAACCTAAAAAAACTCCCATACGGCTTAAACGATTTTAAAAGAATCAAGACAGAAAATTGGTATCACATAGAGTCACTTGCAAATTAGCAAATATAACCACAATTTATGCAGAATTGAATTTTAAAAAGCCTTCTCAAACCCTATAAGCAGTATAATTCTCTATCAAAAACAAAATAAAATTCACAAAATAGAAAAGGCTTTTTATGGAAAACATTATATCAAAAATATGTAACTTCTCATTTTTCACCCAGCAGAAGCATAAGCAAGTCTAACACTTTCTCCCAAATTTATAATTTTTTTCTCTCCAGATATTCTATCGTGTAAATATTTATTAAACGAAAAGACAAGTTTCTTACATATTTTCATATTTTGTAACTTCTCATTATTTACTTTTTTTTACTACTTTTTGGATATTTTAAAAAATAGAAGTACCTATTTTTAGGGATTTAGTAGAATTATTTAAACTTTATATGTTTTTTATTATAATAAACATATTGTGAAATGAAGATTTTAACTTAAATTAAACTTAATTGTATTTTACTATATTTTTAAGTCCCTATATTTTGGGATTTAATAAAGAAAAACTGTCGAACTCAGGTTAATATTTTGCTTAAATAAAGCGGTTTTTTCTTTGAGTTTAAGAGGAATATTTTCTTTTGTGCTATCGAGAGTGTAACCTAAGCAGTTTTCAAATATATCTTTTGAATTTTGCAACAAATTTGCAACACTATCTTTATATACTCACGGAGTAAAAAAAAATTTAATTGATACAATACAATTATAATAATTTCAATTTTGAAGAAAAAAAACAGATGAATAATAAAAATAAAACACTTAAAATTATTAGTATCTTTGCCGTATCATCCTTTTTATTGGTATTGACTACCCTTTTTATTAATAACTATTTTTTTCATTATCAATTCAAAAAGGCTTCTTTAGAAAACGCACTCAATAAGATTACTGAAAGAGAAACTTATTTGAACGATTTTTTAAGCTCTTTAAAAAATAATCTTATCTTTTTAAAAAATGCTTCCATGTTTGAAAAGTATCTTCAAACTTCTAATCCACATGAATTAGAAAATTTTTTTTATCAATTTGCAAATCTGCACAAAGAGTTCTCACAATTACGATTTATAGATAAAAATGGTTTTGAACAAATAAGAGTTGAACAAAATAAAAGTGAGAAAAATGTAGTTATTGTTCCAAGTAATAAACTCCAAGATAAATCACAAATGAATTATTTTAAACAATCAAAATTAAAAAATCTTGAAGAAGTTTGGTTTACAAAAATAGAGTTTAATATTGAAAATAATAAAAAAAGCGGTGACATCACTCTAAGAACTATTTTACCAATTAAAGGTGCAGATGGGAAGTTTGCTGGGATACTGGTAATTAATACTTTTCTTCAACATTTTATAGAAAATCTTATAAATACAGCCTCATTCGATATGCTCTTATTTAATGATAATGGAAAAATTATATACTCTCTTGACAAAAAAGTAAAAATTTTAGAGGATACTCTTGCGTTCTATTATCCACATAATTTTCAACAAATGATTGAGGCAAATCTCTTAAAAAGCAACGATTTTGTGGTTGCAAGATTTAACACAGCCATTCCACAAGGTTTGCATGTAGTCCTTACCATAAAACAATCTCACATGGAGAAGCAAGAATATGCCAACTTGATTAAAAACACACTTTTATCACTTTTTACTTTTAGCATATTTTCTATAGTATTTTTGCTGGTTCTAAGAATAAATAAAAATTATTTTCATGTGATAAATAGTTATCAAAAACAATTATTAGAACAATCATTAAAGACAGTGGATACATATCTAATTTATACTAAAACAGATTTAAAAGATAAAATAACACAAGTAAGTGATGGGTTTTGTAATATTTCTGGATATAGCAAGGAAGAGCTTTTAGGAAACACACATCGTCTTATTAGACATTCTGACACACCTGATGAAGTGATTCAAGATATATGGAATACACTCAAAGCGAAAAAAAATTGGTCGGGTGAACTTAAAAATAGAAAAAAAAATGGGGACTATTATTGGATGAAAACAAATATAGCTCCAGAATTTGATGAAAATGGGCAACATGTAGGATATGTAAGTTTAAGAGAAGATATTACAATCAAAAAAGAGTTAGAAATAAGTAACAATTACAACACAAAATTGCTAGAAGCAACGCAAGAAGGGAAAATAATTGTAGATAACGATTTTAATATTATTGCTTTAAATACTTTGGTTTCTTACATGTTTGAAAAAGCAACAGTTGGAATAAATCTTTTTGAGCTTTTGAGAGCTTGTGACGCAAAAGAGTTTGTAAGATTAGAAGATATTTTTAATGAGATGAAAATACTTTTAAGCTTACAACCCACTATATTCCATACAAAAGGGAAATATTATAATATCTCTTTAAAAAATTTAAATGATAATAATAATGTGATTATCATCAGTGATATAACAAAAATTTTTAAAGAAAAAGTTTTTCATGAAACTGTTTTGAATACTTCAGATTCTCTTATTGTAACTACCAATGGAGTTGATTTGAAAAGTATTAACAACAAATTCTTTGAGACATTTGATTTTAAAGATTTTAAAGAATTTAAATCCAAACATGCATGTGTGTGCGAACTTTTTATCCAAAAAGAACCAAATTATTTAATGCCAGAAAAAGATGGAATCCATTGGCTTAAACAATTAGAAAATATATCAAAAAATTCAACTTTAGGTGTTAATAAAGCGTGTATGATAGATAAATATGGAAATGAAAGAATTTTTCAAGTGTATTCCTCTGGCGTAGTGTTTCCTAATGAACACGATGAAGTGGTTACTTTTTCGGATATAACAATTCTTCTAAAAAATAGAAAACTATTAGAATCACAAAGAAAACATGCTGCCATGGGAGAGATGATAGCTATGATTGCCCACCAGTGGAGACAACCCCTTACTGTATTGGGTGCTATCAATGCTAAATTAAATATGTTATATGATTTGAATATGTTGACTGATGCGAAGTTTAAAGAATCTTATATGAAATCCAAAGAAGTTATAGAACATTTATCCCAAACTATTAACGATTTTAGAACTTATTTTCATTCAGATATGATTGAAGAAAAGATAACTGTTTTAAACCTTCTTAGCAAATCAATTAGATTGTTTCAAATAACTTTTCAAGAGAATAATATAGAGCTTATTGAAGAGTATGAAGATAACAGTGAAAATTTTGAATTAAATCTTTCAGTATCAAAATTTACTCAAGTAATGCTCAATTTATTTAAAAATACCTTAGACGCTATGCTTGAAAATAATATAGAAAAAAGGTTTATAAAAATAAGTGTATCTAGTGTAGAAAACGCTATAAATATTTGTATAGAAGATAGTGCAGGAGGAATACCTGAAAATATTATTGAGAAAATATTTGACCCATATTTCTCTACCAAAGCTTTAAATGGAACAGGCTTAGGACTTTATATGAGCAAAATGATAATAGAAGATTATTTCAAAGGAAATTTAAGTGTAAAAAATAGTGTAAATGGTGCATTATTTAACATCAAAATTCCAACGAATTAAACTCCAAAATATAATCAATTTCAAAAAAAGTATTTGAATAATTTGATTGTTATTTTATAATTAAATATAAAAAAAAGTAATTTTTGAGACACTTTTTTGCTATAATTTTGTAAATTTTATTAAAAAAGGAATAAATAAAATGAATATTTTTAGTCTTGACCATGTAGCTTCAAAATCAATCCTTTGTGCCTTTGACTTTTCACTTGACCCTATTGCTATAACGGATGGAAATTTGAATGGAGGTGTGAAGATTTTGTATGTAAATCCCGCTTTTTTAAAGCAGACAGGCTACAGCAAAGAAGAGCTTTTGGGTCAAAGTCCTAAGATACTTCAAGGTCCTAAAAGTAATCAAGAGATGCTTTCGAAGCTTAAAGAAACTCTCTTGCGTGGTGAAGATTTTAAAGGACAAACAACAAATTATAAAAAAGATAAAACTCCTTATATTGTTCAGTGGAGCATCTCCCCTTTAAAAAATGTATACAATAAGACTGTCGCATTTATCTCCATTCAAAAAATATTAACTAAAGAAATAGACGCTATTAACAACAACATACTTTTTCAAAGCATTATTCAACAATCTCCAGAGGCGATACTTGTCTCCGACCTTGAAGCAAATATCATTTATACGAATGAAACTTTTGCCAAAAGTCTAGGATATCAAGTAGATGAACTTATTGGAAAACACACAAGAATACTTAAATCAGGAAAACAGAGTAAAGAATTTTATCAACAAATGTGGTTTGAACTTTTAAATAAAGAAAATTTTGAAGGTGTCTTTATCAGCAAAAAGAAAGATAATTCTCTCTTTTATGATAAAAAAATAATTAAACTTATTAAAGATATAGATGGCGCTCCAAAGTGCTATATGTCAATTTCTCATGATATTACAAATCTTAAAAATGCTTTAGCTACGAAAAAAAAATAATCCTCTGAAAAAGTTCTTAAAAGAAATTAAAGATAATGTAGCAGATTATCAGCTTTATTTAAAAGCAAAAAAACGAAGAAAAGAGGGTGAAAAAACTTATTCATTATAATTATGTGGATATAAGCTAAAATACACATTCATTTTATAAACATCATCATAAGGTTAGGTCTTTTTGTCTCACAATAAACAAGTAAAAAGTAAAACAAGAGTAGCAGAGCATGGGGAAGTTTTTACTCATGAAAGAGAAGTTAATGCAATGCTTGATTTAGTTTTGCAGGAAACACAGCGGATAGAATCCCGTTTTTTAGAACCTGCTTGTGGAACTGGAAATTTTTTGGCAGAGGTG
>CAMCYC010000100.1 GCA_945883795.1 Sulfurimonas crateris
CTTTTGCCAAAACCAAAAAACAATCAACTTGCAACTTTAGAGTATTTTATGCTTGAAGGTGATTTGTTAGAACTCAAAAATGAGTATTTTGAAGCAAGTGGTGAGCGAAAAAAAGTAATTAAAAAAGAGTACATACAAACACAAAAAAAGATGTTTGAGGAGGAAGAAGCAACCAATCTACTCTCAGCCCTAGAAAACAAGCTCACAGACTACAACCCGTTTGACCCCGTAAGTGTGGCAGGTTTTTTTGACAGCGATTTTATGTTTAATATCAAAGATGGGTTTGATATTGTGATTGGAAATCCACCTTACATCAGGCAAGAGAAAATCAAAGATTTAAAGCCACTACTTCAAAAATCAAATTATGCAAGTTATAACGGAACAGCAGATATTTACATCTACTTTTTTGAGTTGGGTTATAAACTCTTAAAAGAAAAAGGGATTTTGAGTTTTATCACATCAAACAAATATACAAGAGCAAAATATGGAAAAGAGTTTAGAGCGTTTGTCTTAAAAAATAGCAAAATCTTAGAATATATTGATTTTAATGGAGTAAAAGTTTTTGAGAGTGCAACTGTGGATACAAGTATTTTTAACTTTCAAAAAATACAATTAAAAAACACTTATTTTAACTATTGTGATATAAATGAAACTTACAAAAAAGGGACATCACTAGAAAATTTTATATTTAAAAAAGGTTTTTCTTATCTTCAAAGTGACCTTTCTATTGAGAGTTTTTCTTTTGCCAATTCCAAAGAGTTAGAGATAAAAAAGAGAATAGAAGCAATAGGAACACCACTTAAAGAGTGGGATATAAAAATTTATAGAGGAATTTTAACTGGATTTAATGAAGCTTTTATAATCGATAGCAAAACAAGAGATGAGCTAATAGCAAAAGATAGTAAAAGTACTGAAATTATAAAACCAATTTTGAGAGGTAGAGATATAAAAAGATATAGTTATGAGTTTGCGAATTTGTATATTATTGCTACATTTCCAGCTTTAAAAATAAATATTGATGATTATCCAGCAGTAAAAGATTATTTATTAACTTTTGGAAATAGATTAAATCAAAGTGGAGAAGTTGGAAGTCGTAAAAAAACAGGTAACAAATGGTTTGAAACACAAGACCAAATAGCTTATTGGCAAGAGTTTGAAAAAGAGAAGATAGTATGGCAAAGAGTTACAAAAGAACCAATGTTTTGTTTAGCAGTTGAAAATATGTATATTTTAGATAGTATGGCTTTTATAGTCTCTAATAAAAATAATTATTTAATTTCTATTTTAAATTCAAAATCAATGATTTTTTATATAGATAAAATTAGTCATCAATATGGAACTACAGGATATTTATTATCAAACCAATATGTCGAACTCCTCCCTATCCCAAAAATATCAGAAGAGAAACAAAAACCGTTTGAAATTTTAGTGGATTATATAATGTTTGCAAAATCTCAAAAATTAGATGATATAGCAGAACTACTTGAAAGTGTCATAGATATTATGGTTTATGGATTGTATTTTGAAGAAGAGATGAAAAAGGGTGATTGTTATATAAATGATGAAGTAGCAAAGCTAATATATGAGTTTCAAAATTCAAAAGAGAGTTTAGAAAATATTTATAAAAGTTTAAAATCTAATAAAACTATTCAAAGAGGTTTGATTTATAGTAGAATAATAGATGTTGTAAAAGTTATTAATGGAGCAAGAAATGATTAAAATTAATTCTATCAAGCTTAATAATTTTAGATTTTTTACAGATGAAAACAGTAGCTTTGAAGTTAATGGTAAAAATGTTTTGATTTATGGTGAAAATGGAAGTGGTAAAAGTTCTATTTATAAGGCATTTCAGTTTTTGGCAAAACCTGAAATTTCTAAATTTGAATTTGATGAAAGTAGAAATATTTTTGTAGAAGATGGTGAAACATATTTGGAGTTTGATTTTTCAAATGGTGAAACACTTAGAATTGACGAAGACCATTTAAGCCTTGATGGAGCTTATATTTTTATAGAAAAGCTTTCTGTTTCAAAACCTATCTTAGATTATAAAAGTCTATTAAATATCACATATTCTCAAAATTATCAAAATATACAAAACGAAAAGAAAAATTTATTTTTATTTTTTGAGACTTTATTAGAAAATTATCCAATAGAGTCAAATCAAAGATTGAAAGATATAAAACAGAGTGGAGAGAAATATTTTACTAAATTTAAAACTATTTTAAAAGATGAAATTTTTCATGATATAAACTATTTTTTAACTTTTTTTAATCACAATATCAAAATAACAGATATTCATTTTGATGCTTTCAATAAAGAAACTACTCTTGATATTGAAATATTTGATAAAACAGTTGAAAAGTATCACCTATTCTTAAATGAAGCTAGACTTTCAGCACTTGCTATTAGTATCTATTTTTCAATTATCAAAAAACTTTTTTCTTATCTTGAAAATGAAAGCCTAAAAATCTTAGTCTTAGATGATTTGTTAATAAGCCTTGATATGAATAATAGATTGCATTTGGTGGATATTTTAAAAAGTGAGTTTAGCGATTTTCAAATATTTTTCTTTACACATGATAAAGGGCTTTTTGAGATATTTAAGGACAAAATGGAATGGAAAGCTTTTGAAATCTATGTGGATAGACATAGCGATGGATATGAAGTACCGTTTGTTAAAAAAAACGAAGAATATAGCGAATTAGCAAAACAGCATTTTAAAAATAGAGATTATCCTGCAAGTGCAAATTATCTTAGAAAAGAAGTTGAGAAATATTTTATAAAAAAACTAGGTATTGATAAACTTGATAGACTTATAGATTTGGCAAAAAAAGAAGATAACTATCAAAAATTAGAAGAGTGTTTTCCAAAACTAACGGGTGCTTTAAAATCTTTTGAACATTGTAAAAATATACAAGATTCACAAAAAAGAGAAGATAAATGTTTAGAATTTGCAAATGTTGTTTTAAAAGCAGTTAAAACAGTTGAAGAGATTATAAATGAAAATTCTTTTCATGACATAAATGGTATTAAAAATAGAATATTAAATCCACAGTCACATTATGATACATCGACGGTTATATATAAAAAAGAGTTAGAAGAAGCTATTAAATTAATTGATAAGCTTCTTGATGAGTAAATCATTGTATGAATTGATTTATAAATTATAAGTGGTGAGAATCATAGAAGGCAAAGAAAATGAGAATAACTAAAATAGAGCTTGGAAACTTTAGAGGATTCATAGATGAAAATTGATGCAATAACCATCAAAAACTATAAATCTATAAAAGAGATAGAAAATCTAAAACTAACAAACATTAATATTTTTATAGGTTCAAATGGAGCTGGAAAATCAAATTTTATCTCATTTTTTAAGATGCTCAATATGATAATAGAAAAAAAACTAAGAGAATATAGCAAAATTATTGGAGCAGATAATCTTTTGCATTTTGGTATAAAAACATCATCTGAAATTTTTGGGCAAGTTGATTTTGGAAAGAATAAATATAGTTTTAATCTTGTACCAAAAGAAGATGATAGTTTATTTTTTGAAACAGAGAAAACAATTTATAAATCTTATTACAACACTGGGCAACCTCAAAGAACTATTGGGCAATTAAACGATGAAACAAAACTCTTTGAATGTTCTACAGTTTGCGAATATGTTAGAAATGCTTTACTCTCTTGGCGGGTGTATCATTTTCACGATACAAGCTCAACCGCAAAAGTAAAAGGAAGTTGTGCTATTTCAAGTAGTGCAAATAAACAACTTTTACCAAATGGGGAGAATTTATCCGCATTTTTGTATTACTTAAAACTCAAATTTCCGAAAAGTTTTTTTATGATAGAAGAAACCATCAAACTCATAGCTCCTTATTTTGATAGATTTATTTTAGAGCCTGATATATTTGATGAGGATAAGATAAGACTTGAATGGCAAGAAGTTGGAAATGAAAAACTTTTTACTGCTCATCATCTCTCAGATGGAACTCTAAGAATGATTTGTTTAATCACACTTTTACTTCAGCCAAATGCTCCTGATACTATCATCATAGATGAGCCAGAACTTGGGCTTCATCCTTATGCAATTACAGTTTTGGCTAGTTTGATGAAAAGTTTTGCGATGGATAAGCAGTTGATTGTTTCTACTCAGTCAGTCACTTTGATAAATCACTTTGAACCTCAAGATATTATCGTAACAGATAAAGAAAAAGGGGCTTCAAGTTTTAGAAGATTGGGAGATGATGAGCTTCAAGATTGGATAGAGGATTATAGTTTAGGTGAGATTTGGGAGAAAAACATCATTGGTGGAAGACCATGAAATTTGTATATATTTTAGTAGAGGGTGAAACTGAAGAAAAGTTTGTGAAAGATATTTTAAATCCATATTTTGAAAAAAAAGAGATTTATTTGACTCCTGTTAGATTAAGAGGAGTAAGCAAATATTCGATTATAGAAAAAGAGGTTAAAAGTTTACTAAAAAATAAATCATTTTTATTAGTCACCACAATGATTGATTTGTATGCTTGTCCATCTGATATGCCAAAAAAAGCTGAAATAAATCAAGATATGAATTATATTCAAAAAGTTATTTTTTTAGAAAATGCTTTTAGTGAAGATATAAATCATGAGAAATTTTTGCCATATTTGCAATTGCATGAGTTTGAAGCATTACTTTTTAGTGATGTGAGTTGTTTTTCACTTTTATCGAGAGATATTTCATACTTTCAAGATATTGTTAGAACAAAAGAACCTGAAGAAATAAATGATTCTCCAGATACTGCTCCATCTAAAAGAATAATCCAAAAAATTCCAGAGTATAAATTTACAAAACCAACAAATGGAATTATTTTAGCTAAAAAAATAGGTTTGGAAAATATGAGAGTTAAATGCCCCCATTTTAATAGCTGGATAGAGTCAATTGAAAATTTAACATCATAAAAATTAAACCTTTCGTTTAAGAAGTAAAAAAATGATAAATATGATAGAACCCACATTCATCATGTGCTTCCTTGAAAGTCCATAAAATAGGGCTTTTTATGAAGTTATGTAGTGTAGATAAACCCCAGAAAAGCCCAAAAAATAGGGCTTTAAAATTTCATGTGATGAATGTGGGATA
>CAMCYC010000101.1 GCA_945883795.1 Sulfurimonas crateris
TATTATTTTTTAATACAAATTTTTTAAAAGAGCAAAAAATGGATAACAATGTTTTAATTATTGGTGCAGGAGGTGCGGGTTTAGTTGCGGCTTTGAGTGCACAAGAGATGGGTGCAAAAGTAACGCTGATTACAAAAGAATACCCAACACGAAGTCAAACGAGTATGGCTCAAGGGGGAATCAATGCAGTATTGCCACACGCAACAAATGATTCGATAGAGGCTCATATACAAAATACGCTCAAATCAGCGCATGGTTTGGCAGATGTTGCCATGATAGAAATTTTATGCAATCAAGCCCCAAAAGCAATAGAATGGCTTGATAACCTAGGCGTTCCTTTTAGTAGAACAAAAGAGGGACATATTGCACAAAGAAGGCTTGGCGGTGCAAGTGGCTCTCGTGCATGTTATGCTCAAGATTATACGGGACTTAAAATTCTTCACACTTTGTATGACCAAGTTTTAGCTTCTGGGATTGAAATTTTAAATGAGAGATATTTACTTCATATTTTAAAAGAAGAGAATCGTGTTGCAGGTGTAAGTGTTTTAAATATTCGTAGTGGTGAAGTGGAAATTTATAAATCTTCTACTGTTATTTTGGCAACTGGAGGCTATTCTAAAATTTATGGCTCGCATACTACAAACTCCAAAAGTACAACAGGTGATGGCATTGCCGTGGCTCGTAGAGCTGGAGCAAAGCTTAGTGACATGGAGTTTATACAGTTTCATCCAACAGCACTTAAAAATTCTGCAATTTTAATTAGCGAGAGTGCCAGAGGCGAGGGTGGTTATTTGGTAAATTCTAAGGCTGAGAGATTTACAAACGAACTTGCCCCTCGTGATGAAGTGGCTCGTGCAATCCATGCAGAGATAGAAAAAGGGGAAGAGGTATTTTTAGATATTCGCCATTTAGGGGAAAAATTTATAAATGAAGAGTTGCCACAAGAGAGAAAACTTGCAAAACTTTATGAAAATATTGACCCAGTACATGAAATAATTCCTATAAAACCTGTTGCACATTACACCATGGGTGGGATTGAAGTAGATAAAAATTGCATGACAACATTAGATGGATTATTTGCAGTGGGAGAGTGTGCTAATCAAAGAGTGCATGGTGCAAACCGTTTAGGTGGTAATTCACTTTTGGAGCTTGTAGTTTTTGGCAAAGTTGCAGGAATTGAGGCTGTAAAATACTCACATGTG
Source organism: Sulfurimonas crateris (assembly GCA_945883795.1). Classification (GTDB taxonomy): domain Bacteria; phylum Campylobacterota; class Campylobacteria; order Campylobacterales; family Sulfurimonadaceae; genus Sulfurimonas; species Sulfurimonas crateris_A. The sequence goes on from CAMCYC010000101.1 coordinate 1,203, forward strand.
AATAACTCTGCGTTACATGTGAATAACTCTGGTGAGCAACTTTTTTTAGAAACACTTAAAACATTACCAAATAAGATAAATTTTTATGAGATAAAAGAGCAACTTGGAGATTTGTTTTACCAAAAAGTAGGGATTGTAAGAAATAAAATAGATTTAGAAATGGTACAAAAAGAGATACAATCCATAAAAGCAAAACTCCCGCTTATGGGTGTAACTGATAAATCAAAAATTTATAACACCAACCTGATTGAATTTTTGGAATTTAAAAATATGCTAGATTTATGTGAATTAGTTTTAGAGGGTGCTTTGCTAAGAAAAGAGAGCGTTGGCGCTCATTTTAGAATAGATTAGAGGTTTGTCATGAAGATTCAAATAAAACGGGATAGTACGATTCAAGAATATGAAATTGATACAGATGATGTAACTTTACTTAAATTTTTAGAAGCAATAAAAACAAAACAAGATGGAAGTTTGACATTTTCTAGTGGCTGTAGAAGTGGTGTTTGTGGTAGTTGTGCCATGCGGGTCAATGGTAAAGAGGTTTTGGCATGTGAACATAAAGTAAAAGATAATAACTTGATAGAGCCTCTTAAAAATCTTCCTCTCATTCGTGATTTGGTTGTTGCCATGGATACTGCATATTCTATGAATACTAAGGCAAAAGCATGGCAAAGCTCATTGAGCCAAAATGTAACGCTCACTCCAGAAAATGAAAAAATAAATGAACTTCAAAGTGATTGTATTTTATGTGTTGCATGTTATTCAGCTTGTCCTGTTTATGCAGTAAATCCAGAGTTTTTAGGACCTTTTAGTTTAACGAGAGTATGGCGTTATGTGAGTGATGTGAGAGAAAATAATCAAGCAGATAAAATAGCTCATATTCAAACCCATGGAGTTTGGGATTGTACGCTTTGTAATGAGTGTACTCTTGCTTGTCCTCAAGGAATTTCAAGTAAAGCAGATATTGAAAAACTTCGAATGAAATCAGCACAATATGGATTCATGGACCCAAGTTTTGGAAGTTTTGGTGGTGGGTTTGGTTTTGATGGGAGTCCGAGTTTTTAATAACGAACATGTTATAATCACGACCCAAATTTTATAACTAAAAGGTTTGACATGGCAGTAGAACATTCATTCGACATATCGGCAAAAATTAGTACACAAAGCTTTAAAGATGCTATCAATGGCGTGAGTAAAGAGGTGGATAATCGTTATGATTTTAAAGGTACAACTTATGAGGTCACTTATAAAGAGAAAGAAAAACTTTTGGTTCTTATCGCATCAAGCGATAATAAACTCGATGCACTCAAAGATATTGTTGTTGCAAAACTTTTAAAACAAGGTTTAAATTCCAAAGTTTTAGAAGAGGTAAAAGTAGAAGATGCAAGCGGTAATACAAGAAAACAAACCTATAAAATAGTTGATTATATTGAAGCCAAAGAAGCTAAAAAAATAACAGCTGAAATCAAAAATTTAAAGCTTAAAGTAACTGCTCAAATAGAGGGTGATGCTATTAGAGTGAAAGGCAAAAGCTTGGATGATTTACAAAAAGTGATAGCACATGTTCGTGGCATGGAATGGGAATCTCCAATAATCTTTGAAAACATGAGATAAGTTTGGTATCTAACAAAAAATGAGAGTAAGTTCTGAATTTTCAAAATATGCAACACAGTATAGTTCTCACAATATTATACAAAATAAAGTTGTTGAAAAATTACTCTCTTTAGTACCTCACCAACCCAAAAATATTTTAGACCTTGGTTGTGGTAGTGGTGCTTTATGTAAAAATATACTCTGGGATTATCAGTATTTTACAGGAATTGACTTTGCACATGGAATGTTAGAACTCCATCCAAAATCTCAAAAAATAGCCTCTATGTATGGTGATTTTAACGATGAAGTATTTTTTGAAAATTTACTACAAAAAAAATACGATTATATTTTTTCAGCTTCCGCATTACAATGGGCAAATAATCTTGAATTTGTTTTTCAAAAAATACAATCCTTAAATATACCAATCGCTTTTGCAATTTTTAGTGCTAATACCTTTAAAACACTGAATGAAACTGCTGGATTACAACCTTTATTAAAAAGTGTTGCAGAGATTGATACGCTTCAAAAAAAATATTTTGATGCGAATTTTGAAGTGGTAAATTATAAACTTGCATTTGATTCAACAAGAGATATGTTTAAATACATCAAACAAAGTGGTGTGAGTGGCTCTCGAAAAGTGTTAGATTATAAACAGACAAAAAAATTAATGGAAGAATATCCAATAAATTATTTAGAATTTGAAGTGGTGTTTATCACTTCTCGTTAAGAAGTATCTCTTTTTCTAAGTTGTAAAGTTCATAGCGGATATATTTAAAAATTTCACTATTTGTTGCATCTTCAAGCTTGTAAAGCTCTTCTAAAACTCTTGAAGACTCCTGTGCTCTTTTAAAATTAGCGGTTAATATACTTTTTATATCTGTACGGTTGAGTTCACTTTTAGTGGTTTGGCGTAATACATCATTAATGCTATCACGATTTTGTAAGAGTTGTACTTGTGTTTCAATACGAGCTTTATGTCTAAGTTGTTTGAGTTTAGAAGCGAGTTCTTTGTTATTATCCCGATATCTCATAATATCTTCAATAACTCGAATACCTTCTTTGAGGCGGTTAAGATTTGCATCAATCACCCGAAAAAGTTCGGGTGAAAGTTGTTTTGTCATGGAGATGTTAGTCGTCACTGTTGCCAAAAATGCCAAACAGTTGTAAAAGAGCAGTAAAAATATTTAAAAAATCAAGATAAAGTGCGATAGCTCCATCAATAGGAGTCTCATACAAACCTTTGATTATATTTTGAGTGTCATAAGTCACTAAGATACTAAATAAAACAACAACAGCTCCAGATATGATAATGTGAAGCATTGGATTACCAAGAAATAAATTGATAATCGAAAATCCCATGATAACAAACAACGCAATCATGAGAGGTTTTCCATATCCTGAAAAATCTTTTGTAGTTTTAATCGCATAAAAACTCATAGCGCCAAAAATTACAGATGTCATAGCAAATGCATTGCCTATAATAGTTCCGCCACCACTCATTCCAAGCGTTCTTGATAGTAAAGGTGCTAACATTAAACCTGTCATAAATACAAATCCAAACATAACAGCAAGATTAATTCCAGGTTTATGTTTAACAAAATGAAGTCCAATAAGTAATCCGATTTCTAGTATCATAAGCGGTATAAACCACGCCGCAATGCTTCCAGCGATTGGAACACCAACATAAGCACCAACTGCACCAGCCATCATAGAGGCTGCAAAAAGTTTATAAGTCTCTTTTACAAAAGATATTATTTGTGAGTCACTACGACTCGCACTCTCATGTGTAAAGGAGTCTCCCCTTGCATAATCACGATCATAAAGTCCCATAGTATTTCCTTTTTATATACTCTTATTAAAGAGTAGTAATATGATTTATCTGAAATTTTATATATAAAGAGTTAATACAAAGCAACAATTGAGATACTTAACATACTCTAAATGGAAGAAAAACATCTAGGTAGTTTTTTGATTTTGTAAAGTTTTAGAAAAAAATTAAAAGAATTTAAATCTTTCTTTATATTTAAGCTAACTTTAATAATGTCTTGTCTATAATTCCCGTCCACAAACAGAAGGACATCGAAAGAGTCCAAGAAAGACTTCAAGTAGAAGCTTTTAGAAATGTTTGAGATCATTGAAAACTAAGCAAGTAATAGACTTAATGACAACATTAAGTTAGAGTTACTTA
>CAMCYC010000102.1 GCA_945883795.1 Sulfurimonas crateris
AAAGAGATTCTAAAAGCGACTACATCGGCTCATAAAGCTTTAGCGGAGTTAAAGGGTATGGCGAACTCTTTGCCGAATCAAAAGATTGTTATCAATACTCTTGTACTTCAAGAGGCAAAAGATAGTAGTGAGATAGAAAATATTATCACGACTCATGATGAGATTTATCGCTCTGTATTATCTGATGATTTTATGAATAGCAATACAAAAGAGGTGCAGAACTATAAAGATGCTTTGTATTTGGGTTTTGAGATTATAAAAACTAAAAAAGTTCTGAGTGTCAATCATATCAAAGAGATTCAAGCGACTTTAGAGCAAAATGATGCAGGGTTTAGAAAGCAGAGTGGAACAGTTCTCAAAAATCCAAGAACGGGAGAGATAAAGCTCATTCCGCCACAAAATCCTCAAGACATCATTGACTTGATGGTAAATTTGAGCGAGTATATTAATGATGCTAGTTTAGATGATTTCGATAGTTTGGTGAAGATGGCAATTATTCATTATCAGTTTGAAGCTACCCATCCATTTTATGATGGCAACGGTAGAACGGGCAGGATTATCAATATTTTATATCTTGTTTTGGAGGGGTTGCTTGATGTGCCTATATTGTATTTGAGTCGCTACATTATTAAAAATAAAGCAGACTATTACACGCTTTTAAATGATGTGAGTTTTAATGATGGGATTCATGACTGGATACTTTTTATGTTAAAAGGTATTGAAGAGATTTCAAAAGAGACTATTCAAACTATCAAAAATATAGAGGTTTTAATGGAAAAAACAAAAAATATCATACAAGAGCAAAAACCAAAAATCTATAGTAAAGATTTACTAGAAGCACTTTTTTATCACCCTTATACAAAAAGAGCATTTATAGAAGAACAATTAAATGTCTCACGACCAACGGCAACAAATTATCTTAAAGAACTTGAAAATATAGGGATACTTAGCGGTCAAAAAATTGGTAAAGATATTTTTTATGTACACACTGAGTTGTTTGATTTATTCAAAGACATGTAAAAAAAATGGCAAAATCTTTACATATCATCAAGAACATGTAAAGAAAATAGCAAATTTTTTACATGTAATTAGGCATATTAGAATTTTATAAAAAAGCACATAAGGTTGATAGGGAGTTTGAGTTATGGCAAGAGATTATGATGGAGTTGATGGATTACTTGAGATTGAGAGGGAAATTATTTTAAGGATTTTTAGATGTATAAATTAGCGATAAATAGACCAATAGCAACTTTGATGTATGTTATTACGCTTGTTATCTTTGGTACAATGAGTTTTAAGTCGATGCCTTCAGCATTATTTCCAAATATAGATTTTCCAATTATTACCATTACTACGCAATATGCTGGAGCAGAATCAAGCACGATTGAATCGCAAGTGACCGATAAAATCGAAGAGGCTATTTCTCGTATTGGTGGGGTTGATAGTGTTACTTCTACGAGTAGTGAGGGCGTGAGTGTTGTTATTGTAAAGTTTTTTTTAGAACGCAATATTGATGAGTGTGCCAATGATGTCAGAGATAAAGTAGCAGCGGTGACTTTACCACGAGATGCAAAAACACCACTTGTGAGTAAACTTGATATTGGAGGGGCTTCGGTTATTAATATCTTTTTGACAGCAAAAAAAGGGGAAATTCAAAATTTAATGATTTTTGCTGATGAAAAAGTTAAACCGCAACTTCAAAAAATTAATGGTGTTGGTTCAATTAATATTATAGGATATAAAAATAGAGAGATAAAAATTTATCCAAATATCACTTTACTTAACAAATTTGGAATTACTATTTCTGAATTTAATGCTATTGTGGCAAAAGAAAATGTCAAAATTGGTGGGGGAAAATTAATCACAACAGATAAAGAGTTTACCCTCAAAACGAAAGCAGATGCGTTAAGTATTACCCAACTTGAAAATATCCGTATCAAAGATGATATTTTGCTAAAAGATATTGCAAAAGTAGAAGATACTTTGAGTGATGCAAAAAGTTATGCCTCTTATAATGGTGTTGAGGGTGTGATGCTTGAGGTGCAAAAAATATCAGGAACAAATACGCTTGATATTATAAAAAAAGTCAAAGATACTCTACCGATATTAGAAAAAATGGGCGGAGAGAGTTTTGGTGTTGAAGCACTTCAAGATACTTCCCCTTTTATTATCCATTCGCTCAAAGATGTGGAATTTGACCTTGTTTATGGTGCATTTTTGGCGGTTGTGATTGTGTTTTTCTTTTTGAGAAATTTTACTATTACACTTGTTTCTGCACTTTCTATTCCTATTTCTATCATGGGAACAATAGCTTTGATGGATTTTATGGGGTTTGAGCTGAATAAAATGACACTTGTTGGTTTGACACTTTCTATAGGGATTATTATAGATGATGCGATTGTGGTATTAGAAAATATCTACAAAAAAATGGAAGCTGGAATGGGAAAACTTGAAGCAGCAAAAGAGGGAACAAAAGAGATGGCATTTGCAATTTTGGCAATTTCTGCGATGCTTTTAGCGGTATTTATTCCTGTATCGTTTATGAGTGGGATTGTTGGTAAATTCTTTGAGAGTTTTGCCATGACAGTTGGATTTGCGATTGTTATCTCTTTTACAATTGCCATGACATTTATGCCAAGTACGAGTGCTAGAGTTTTAAAAAAAGGGGAAAGTTGGTTTTATAACATGACCGAGCCAATTTTTAAGCTTTTAGAAAAAATCTATGAAGTGACACTCAAAATAGTGTTGCGTTTTAAAATTATTACCCTTATTTTGGTCATTGGAATCTTTGTGCAAAGCTTGAGTTTATTTCCAAAAATTGGGATGGATTTTATCCCAAAAGAGGATAAAGGGGAGTTTGAAATTCAAATAAAAGCCACTGTTGGTATCTCTTTAGAAGAGATGATAAAAAAATCAAAAGTGATTGAAAATTTGGTAAGAGAAGATAAAAATGTAGCCTTTACAACTTTGAGCGTGGGATATAACAGTGTGAAAGAGAAAAATAAAGCTGCTATTTATGTAAAACTCCTTGAAAAAGACCAAAGGGAGTTTAATCAAGAGATTATCGTACAACAGTTTCGTGATAAACTCAAACCTTATCAAACAGATATGTACATAACAGCGGCTGCCATTCCAAATGTAAAAGGAACGGGAGTTACAGTTCCTTATCAAATAGTTTTAAAATCTGATTCGTTTGATGATTTGAAAGTTGCAACCAAAAATCTTACCGATTATTTGAAAGAAAAAAAAGGGTTTGTGGATATTGATACCAATTTAGATGATGGAAAACCACAAATTGATATTACGATTTTAAGAGAAAATGCAAACCGTTTTGGTATCTCTGCTTCACAAATATCACAAGCAATCTTTATAGCATTTTCAAGTGATTTGGAAATCTCCTATTTTGAAGAAAATGGGAAACAATACAATATTACACTCCGTTTTGATGATGCAAATAGAGTAAGTATTGATGATATTAAAAAAATTCAACTTAGAACAAATGAGAATAAATTAGTATATCTTGATGGTTTAGTAGAGTTTAAAGAAACAGCTTCATTGGCTACTATTTATCATTTTGATAGACAGCGACAAGTTTCTATTTATGCAGATTTATTTGGATTAGATTTGGGTGGTGCAGTGGGTTATACCAAAGCAAAAATTGATGAACTACTTCCAAAAAATGTAAGTTATAGATTTATAGGTTTTGCCGAAGAGATGGTGAAAACTGCTCAAGCTTTTGGGAATGCACTTTTGCTTTCTGTTATTTTAATGTATATTATTTTGGCAATTTTATATGAATCTTTGATTCAGCCAATTATTATTATGGTCTCTTTACCTCTGAGTATTATTGGGGTGATGATTGCGTTATATTTGAGTGGACAACAGTTTAGTTTATTTGTCATGATTGGATTTATGTTGCTTATGGGGATGGTTGGTAAAAACGCAGTTTTACTTATTGATTTTGCAAACTCTGCTATGGAGCGTGGCAAAAGTAGTGATGAAGCACTCTTAGAAGCAGGGGAAAAAAGACTTCGACCAATTCTTATGACAACGATAGCGATGATATTTGCCATGATTCCATTAGCAATAGGAACAGGTTTAGGAAGTGAAACAAAAGCGCCCATGGCAATCTCTATTATCGGAGGACTTTTAAGCTCTATGGTTCTTACTCTGCTTGTTGTACCTGTTTTATATAAACTTATCAATCCAATTGATAAATGGTTACGAACATTTTATGAGGCAAAGAAAATTCAATGATACAAATTAAAAACACAACAAAATTTACACTTTTACTGATGTCTATGATGACCATGATGTCAAATGTGGCGATTGTAACATCTTTGCCAGTTTTGAGTCTTGTTTTCAAAGATGTTGAAAATATAGAGTTTTTATCTCGATTGATGATAACTTTACCATCTTTAGCGATAGCTTTTCTTGCACCATTTTTGGGGTATATAATTAACAGATTTGGCAAAAAAAACTCTGCCATGGTTGCTTTGGTTTTTTTCTCAATTCTTGGAAGTGCAGGGTTATATTTGGATAGTATCTATGCCCTTTTAGCTTCAAGATTTTTATTTGGAATTGCCATTGCAGTTTTAATGATAGTTTCTACTTCTTTGGTTGGGGATTATTTCAAAGATGAAGCAAGACATAAATTCATGGGACTTCAAAGTGCTTTTATGGCTTTTGGGGGAGTTTTTTTTCTCATTAGCGGTGGTATTTTATCGGATATAAGTTGGCGATACCCTTTTGGAATTTATTTGGTTGGAGTTTTGATTATTATTTTTGTAGCAAAATTTTTAGTCCAAAAAGATACTCTTGTGGCGGAACAAATACAAGAGTTACCAAAGAGTCTTTTGCCAATTTATATTTTAGCTTTCCTTCTCATGGTGATTTTTTATATCTTACCAACACAAATGCCTTTTTTAATTATGAATGTTTTTCATGCAAGTGGTACATTAGCTGGTGAGATTATCTCC
>CAMCYC010000103.1 GCA_945883795.1 Sulfurimonas crateris
AAGATTGTTTTGAAGAAATAAATTTTTGTAATAAGTTTGTAACCATTTAGTAACGCCTTTGTAACATTTTCTTTTCATAATTGCGAGATAAAATGTTATTACAAAGGAACTAAAGATATGCAAATTTTTTCTATCACGCTAACCAATCACCTTACTAAACGCTACAATCTTAGCGTTGCAGATGCCATGATGATAATTGATGAAGAGTGGGATTATATCGAAGAAGATTACATTGTAAATCAAAACTCTGTTGAGAATATTGCAAGAAATTTGATTGATATTTATATGGTAGCATAGTCATGGCTGTGAGTGTAGAGAGTTATTTTAACCATAATTACCCGTCATTTGTAAAAATGCCACAAATTGTTCGTGGAGCTGTTATCTCTTTATTTCAAAGAATATTTCATGAGAATGAGATTAATAGTTTTATTGCAAAGCATAAACATTTAGATTCTTTTAGCTTTATTGAAGCAACACTTGAGTATTTCAATATTGATATTAGTATCAATAAAAATCAACTCTCAAGAATTCCCTCTTATGGAAAAGTGGTGATTATTGCGAACCATCCTCTTGGCGCACTTGATGCATTAGCACTTTTAAATGTTATTAAAGATGTACGAAAAGATGTAAAAATCGTTGCTTCAAATTTTTTAAGTGAATTTGAAAGTATTAATGATTTGCTGATTCCTATAGAAAATATTAGAGGTAAAATGGAGCGAACTTCGGTAGAAGCTATCTATGAAGCCTTAAAAAAAGAGCAAGCTGTTATTATTTTTCCTTCAGGCGAAGTGAGTCGTGTGCGTCCAAATGGCGTACAAGATACAAAATGGCAAAGTGGATTTTTAAAAGTTGCTCAAAAGATGCAAGCACCTATTCTTCCAATCTATATAAACGCAAAAAATTCTAAAAGTTTTTATTTTTTATCTATGCTCAATAAATCTTTAGCAACAGCAACTATTCCTCATGAGATGTTTAAATACAAAGATAAAAAAATTGCTTTTAATATCGGTAAAGCTATCCCTTATGAGAGCTATCATATCCCATCATTAGCGCTTGCAGATAGAGTAAAACTGCTTCGTAAACATTTTTATTTTGCTGCTAAAAAGCAAAAAGAGATTTTTAAAACTTATAATCCTATTGCACTTGCAGAAAATAGACAAGAGTTAAAGCATGAATTAGGAAATGCACAGTCGCTTGGAGAGACAAAAGATGGAAAAAAGATTTATTTGTACTCAAATAAAGAGGATAATGTTCTTATAAAAGAGATAGGTAGACTCAGAGAGATAAGCTTTCGTCAGGTAAAAGAGGGGAGTGGAAAAAAACGAGATATTGATGATTTTGACTACCATTATGAACATATTATTTTATGGGATGATAAAGATTTAGAAATTGTTGGCTCGTATCGTATTGTAAAAGCGCAAGAGATGATTGATATTTTTGATGTAGAAGGGCTTTATACTTCAAGTTTATTTCAATATAAAGAGGAATTTGCAAAATATTTTGCTGATGGAATAGAGTTGGGTCGTAGTTTTGTACAGCCAAAATACTGGAATTCAAGAGCGCTTGATTATCTTTGGCAAGGGATAGGTGCATATCTTAGAGTCAATCCAAGTATCCGATATATGTTTGGTGGTGTGAGTATTTCCCGTTCTTATGATGATGAAGCAATTTCACTTCTTGTCTATTTTTATATGCACTATTTTGCGGCAAAAGAGAAAATTGTAGAGCATAAAGAGAGTTACCATATTTCAAATGAAAATTTGAGTAGATTTGAAACACTTTTTTTACATGACAATTATGAAGAAGACCTTTTTACTTTAAAAAATGAGCTTCAAGCAAGAGGCTATGCGATTCCAACGCTTTATAAACAATATAGTGATTTATGTGATGATGATGGAGTGAAATTTATGGACTTTGGTATTGATAAAGAGTTCGATAATTGTGTCGATGGATTTATTATTGTAGATGTACAAAAATTAAAACTTCAAAAAAGAAAGCGTTATATTTTGCTCTAGCGTATTACATAATTGAATATGTCATGAATCTCGTGTTGCGATTTGTGACATATCCCTCTACTTCCTTCTCTACTTTCTTTTCTTTAATAGACTTTTTGTTATAGTGCAAGTAACTGTTTTTATAATAACGATGAAAAATCAATTTTTGTTACATTGATGTTTTTGGTGTATTTAAAGCAAAATATTAGGGAATTCTATTTTGATTAATAGGGTTTTTGAATTTAAAGGTAGGATTATATGGAGCATATTAGTACTGCAAATCCTTATTTTGGGGTATTTGTACTTTTTGTAGTTACATTCGGCGCATTTATTGGAACAACAATCATAGCTCGTTTGGCGAGTCGTGCTTTAGCTGCTAAAGATTCTGAAAAGATTAAACTCTCAGTGTATGAGTGTGGACCTGAAGTAACAAAACAGCCAAATCGCATTTCACCACAGTTTTATCTGTTTGCATTATTATTTTTACTTTTCGATGTAGAAATAGTTTTCATGTTTCCATGGGCAGTAGATTTTAAACTTTTGGGTTGGTTTGGTTTTAGTGAGATGATAATGTTTATATTATTACTTACAATTGGTTTCGTGTATGCATGGAAAAAAGGAGCGCTAGAATGGCACAACATAAAATAAATTATACACAAAATGGTGGTTTACCCGTTGCCCTTACAAGTATAGATAAAATTGTAAATTGGGGTCGTTCAAACTCACTTTGGGCGCTTACTTATGGTCTTGCTTGTTGTGGTATCGAGATGATGGCTTCTGGTGCATCACGATACGACTTTGACCGTTTTGGAACAATCTTTAGAGCGTCTCCTCGTCAAGCGGATGTCATGGTAGTTGCTGGAACGCTTACTAAAAAACATGCTGAGTTTATTAAAAGACTTTATGACCAAATGACAGAACCTCGATGGGTTATTTCTATGGGTTCATGTGCAAATACTGGTGGTATGTTTAATACTTACGCAACTGTTCAGGGAGTTGATAGAATTATTCCTGTTGATTTATATTTACCAGGTTGTGCGCCTCGTCCTGAGACGCTTCAATATGGAGTCATGTTATTACAACAAAAAATCCGTGCTAACAAAGCAGGAAATGCACAAAAGCCAAAAAGGTTGATGTAATGAGAGCTTATACACCAAAAGATAGCGTTCAAGCAAAACCATACTATACAGATAGATTTTATGTTTCTCCTCAAGTTCCAAAACAAGAAGTTGCAAGTGATGCAGTATTTGCAGGAGATTTAGCAGCAATTCAAGCAAAATTTGAAGTAAGTGACGCTTTTATTCAAGTTGGACAAATGGTAGTTTATATTAAACCAGAAGACAATTATGGCGTATTACAACTTCTAAGAGATGAGCTTGAATATACACAATTAACAGAGCTAAGTGCAATTGATTGGCTTGCAAAAAATAATACATTTGAAGTGTTTTACCAAATGTTAAGCATGAATAAAAGAAAAAGAATCCGTATTAAAATGGCTATAAAAAATGGTCAAGCCGTTAATTCTGTAGAAAAACTTTTCCGCAGTGCTGATTGGTCAGAGCGTGAAATGTTTGACATGTTTGGAATTGAAGCAAATAATCATCCATTCATGAAACGAATTCTTATGCCTTATGATTGGCAAGGGCATCCACTTTTAAAAACTTATCCATTAATCGGTGATGAGTTTGCTGCATGGTATGAAGTGGATAAAATCTATGGAAAAGAAGCAAGAGAGATAATCGGACCTGAACTTCGGGATACTTCAAAAGTTGATAGATATGATTCACAAAGATTTGCACGACTTGGATTTGAAGTGCCAAAAGGGACACAAATTACAGACGAACAAGAACGCACTGAACAAAACTATCAAGAAGAGGGTGGTGTGTTCTTGATTAAAAAATTTGATAAAAAGTCATCAGTTATTATTGATGACCCACAAAGATAGGACGGTACAAATATGGCACAAGTAAAAAATAGATTAACACCGTTTTTTGAAAATATTTCGTTTGATAGAAATGACAATGAAATTATCTTGAACTTTGGTCCCCAACACCCCTCAGCTCATGGTCAGCTTCGTTTGATGTTGCATTTACAACAAGAACAAATTGTAAAAGCACACCCAGATGTGGGTTATTTGCACCGTGGTATGGAAAAAATGGCAGAAAACATGATTTATAATGAGTTCATGCCAACAACCGACCGTATGGATTACATTGCATCATCTTCAAATAATTATGGATTTGCTTTGGCAGTTGAGAAACTTATTGGTTTAGAAGTTCCTCGCCGTGCAAAAGTGATAAGAATGATGCTTTTAGAGATTAACCGTTTGATGTCTCACCTTTTTTGGTTGGCAACAACAGCACTTGATATTGGTGCTATGACGGTTTTCTTGTTTGCATTTCGTGAGAGAGAATATCTTATGGATATTATTGAGGGGTATTGTGGTGCAAGACTTACTCATGCGGCTATTCGTATTGGTGGAGTACCGCTTGATATTCAAGATGGTTTTATAGCTCAACTCAAATCATTTTTAGATAAATTACCTCAAAATATCAAAGATTACGAAGACCTTTTAGATTCAAACCGTATTTGGCTTATGAGAATGGAAGAGGTTGGAACAATCTCAACAAAAATGGCTCTTTCATGGGGTTGTACTGGTCCAATGCTTCGAGCAAGTGGCGTAGCATGGGATATTAGAAAAGAGGAGCCTTATGAATTATATGATGAGGTTGAGTTTGAAGTTCCTTATTCTGATAAAGGTGACAACTTTGCAAGATACCGTATTTACATGGAAGAGATGAGACAATCAGCTCGTATTTTGTATCAAACAATAGATATGTACCAAGAAACTGTAAAAAATAATCAAACAGAACTTATGGCACATGCACCAAAATATATTTCAGCA
>CAMCYC010000104.1 GCA_945883795.1 Sulfurimonas crateris
TTTATAAATTATTTGTTTTTTTAAAAAAGGTATGATGAAAGGAAGTAATTAGTGTAGTCCCAGAGGGACTTGAGGCAGTACAAGTTTCAATCCCCTTAAAAGTCGGGTCATATTGTAATGTTAACAAAATGCAAAACTTCACACAATCAAGCAGTTTCAATCCCCTTAAAAGTCGGGTCATATTGTAATTTGTGAGAAACATCAGAATAACAATCATGCTAAGTTTCAATCCCCTTAAAAGTCGGGTCATATTGTAATAGTGAAAACTCTGAACAAGAATTATTTAGATCTGTTTCAATCCCCTTAAAAGTCGGGTCATATTGTAATATTGTCAAAACTTGAAAATAAAACTATCGTAAAGATAGGTTTCAATCCCCTTAAAAGTCGGGTCATATTGTAATCTCTCAAGAAGAGTTTGAGATGACGGGAGTACCGGTTTCAATCCCCTTAAAAGTCGGGTCATATTGTAATACAAAAACGTCGTGATATCTGAGAAGTTAATTCTGTTTCAATCCCCTTAAAAGTCGGGTCATATTGTAATATCCGAAAGGATGCTGAAGCGGATAGTTTACGAGAGTTTCAATCCCCTTAAAAGTCGGGTCATATTGTAATATCACGTTGTCGTGTTCAGCGGTAGTGGCGGTAGTTTCAATCCCCTTAAAAGTCGGGTCATATTGTAATTTACTCAAACAGCACACCTACAAGCTTATGGAGTTTCAATCCCCTTAAAAGTCGGGTCATATTGTAATCTTATTGAATTGAGCGAATCAAATTACGGAGGCAGTTTCAATCCCCTTAAAAGTCGGGTCATATTGTAATAAGATGGTTCAGTAATATCTGCAATCACTCCATAGTTTCAATCCCCTTAAAAGTCGGGTCATATTGTAATATATTTAGAAACTCTTGACTATAATTTAAAGTTGGTTTCAATCCCCTTAAAAGTCGGGTCATATTGTAATAGAACTAAAATGTTCGAACTAGTTAGATACGAAGTTTCAATCCCCTTAAAAGTCGGGTCATATTGTAATTCGGAGGTATTGGCTGAGTTTTCTGGGACTTATGTTTCAATCCCCTTAAAAGTCGGGTCATATTGTAATCCCTCTAGCTACGGTGTTTTGGGGGCTTGCTTTCTTAAAAAGAACTGAAATAACTTTTTTCAGTTTATTTTAAGTAAAAAACCCTCGAAAACCCCTAAAACTGAAGAGAAAACAACTTTTTGAATTCTTAAAATTTTCTTTCATATTTTTTTGATAATGAACTTCAAAATTGCTTTTGGTTGCGAAATTATACCGCATATTTCTTAAGTTCATATAAATTTCTATACACTTTTATAGCATTCGCTCTTGAGAGAAGTTTGCCATCTTTTTTATAGTACAAATATCCTTTAAAATTAACTCCTATTTTTTCCCCTTGATATTCTATTTCTGGATAAATATTGTTCTGCACATCAGCCATCATGCTTTTTCTAAATTTACTAAGAAAATCATAAAAAGAGTAGTCATGTTTTTTAGGTTGTGGTTGTATCTCTTGCTTTTGTTGTTGGAGCAAAAGTTTTATCTCTTTGAGTTCTTTTAAAAGCTCACTTGCCCATTCTGGTCTGTTGTCTGATTCTTGAGCAAAAATTTTTTCTATTTTTTCATTGATTGTCATTTTACACCACCAAATTAAAATTTTGTAAATCTATTCCGCTCTCAAGTGCAATAGAGTTTTTTACATCTACATGATAAATCCGAATATCATCTTCCTCTTGGTTAATTATTGCATCAAGCTCGTTTGTGAGAGTAAAAACTTCTGCTTTTGTTGCTTGAGGATAAAAAAATACCGATTTTTGAATTCTAAAAGCATATTTTTCAAGGCATCTTGCAATTTTTCGTATCCGTTTTGCATCTGCAATATCATAACAAACCACAAAGTCATGTTTATTCATTTTTCTAGCCTTACACTGGCAAGAACATTTCCAAGATGGTCTATGAAATACACACTAAAAAATGAAGCTAATCTAATAAGATGAGCAGGTGTGATTTGAATATTTTTGTTAATGTAGAGTTCGTTCAAATAACGAAACGCTACTACATCACTACTCATAGCATAAGTAACTATCATGTACTCTGAATATATTTTGAGTTTTATTGATGATTGCTTGAGAACTAATATTCGTTTATTCATAGATTTTCTTTTTTAAATAGGCTAGTTGTGTATCAAGTTTTGGCTTGAGTGCATCAATGAGTGCTACAAAATAACTCCAAATTTTTTTGCGTCCTTCAAACTTAAGATAAACTCCCCCTTTTTTAGTAAAATCTTCCATTGTTACAATGTTGTTTTTAAAAAGATGAATTACCGCTTGGTTAATATCTGCACGAAAAAGTTCTAATATATCAGAAGCAAGAGCATTATGGGAACGAAACGGTGCATGTAAATAACCCAAACTTGGCTCGTAACCATGGCTTATAAGTTTTATTGTGATGATGTTATGATACAAAGAATACCAAAACGACATAATTGCATTTACAGGGTCAAGCGGTGGTTGTTTGGAGCGTTTGGATTGGTGCATGGACGAGGGTAAAAGCAAAAAATACTCAGTAAAATATTTTCTTGCAAATGAACCTTCTATCCCCATAATTGTATCTATTGAAGTTGCATTTTTGAGTTGTTGTTGCTCATTTTCTTGAGAAATTGTAATTTTGTGAACAGCTAGTTGTTTTGTATGTGTATCTATTTTTTGAGCAATAAAATATTTTGCAAATTCTAAATTTCTTGTATGAGAGTTATATTGTGCGAGTTTTATTTCAGCATTTTTTGTATTTGCTGATGTTATGAGTGAAAGATTTTCGTTATTGTGTGAAACAATTAAAACTGAAATATTCTCTTGTGTGAGTTTTAAAATATTATGAGTGTTGAGATTTATTCTGTGATTTAATATAAGTAAATCAATAAATCGAAAAGGAATAGATTGTTGTTCTACTTTGATAGCATTATTTTCAAAAACAAGGGCTACATCTTTTTTATCAATAACAACTGTTTTCATATTATGATAATTCCTTTATTTTCATAAGCTACATGTTTTGCCTTGCCAAGTAAAATAGGCTCATCTAAGAATTTTATGATGTTAAGTTTGTCTTCTTTCTTTGTTACATTTAAAAGTTGTAATATCAAAAGTTGCATAAACGATTGACTCAAAGGTGCTTCAAGTGCAGAACGCTGACCACCAAGAGAAAATGAATATGCAACTCGTTTGACTTTTGTCAATCGTTTGCCATCAAAAATATCATAAGCTATAAGGAATTGTGTCTTCATAATTAAATAAATTAAAATTATTTTTTTTAAAGTTGCTGACAAAATCAAAAAGTTTTTCGATTGTTGTGTCGCCAACTCCTTTGACTCGGAGTAAACCACTTAGCGAATTAATATCATCTTTTTTAATACTATCTTTGACCAAATTGACTTTATCTATTCTAATTCCTGATTGTGTCTTGATTGTTTGTGTGTCTATCTCCAAAAATATTGCTTTAAAGTTTTCATACAAATCATCTTGTGCTTGTGGGTCAAAATGCCAAATTTCAATATCTATATCACACTCTTTAAAATAAGACTCCATGATGCTTTGTGATTTTTTTGCATGAATGCCACCTTTATCAGCACCAAGTAAAGGAAAAGCAATTGAAGTTATCCCTTTTTGTTTGTATGTTGTTAAAAATTTTTCTAATCCTTTATGCAAATATTCCTCTTTTGATGGAAATTTCCAATCATGTTTGGTAGGAAAATTAAGAATTTTTGAGTAATTTGCATTCTCTTGATTTGTGTTATATAACCATAATTTTCCGATTTCCATTTGTTTTTTATTGCAAAGCTGTTGATATGCTTGAAACATTTTTGGTTCTCTGAGTCTAAACTCATAAGCAATTCCAGCACCCATAACACCAACACAATTAATAGTATTTACTATAGTTTGAGATTGAGTTGTAAAAATATTTCCTGTTTTTTCTATTATCATTTTTTTCTCCTAAGCAAAAAACATATTTGCATTAATTTCTATTTTATTTGCGGATATATTATATTTTTTAATTAATTTTTGTTTCATTGATTGATTTTTAGCATAAAAACCTATAAGATTATTGATTGGAACATGAGAATAAACAAGCACTTCAGACATCATAGCCTGTTTGACTTCTGTAACATTGATTTTGTTATACCAACTATCACTCCAAACATAATTCCATTTAAGATTCTCGAGTTGTTGAGCAGAATTAAAAAATTGCACCGTATCAGCAGAAGCATTTTTATTGCTAAAAAGAGCATTCTTTGCAAAAATCAAATTTCTACTAAATGCTAAAACAACAACATTTTCATCTTTATTTCTGTACATCATAGCATTTCGAGGGTTAAAATAAAAAGGGACATAATCATGGATATTGCGATTATAAATAGATTCTTGTTTGTTGCGTCTGTTATTTACATCTATATTGCTAATATCTCTTTTTTTATAAGGATTAGAATGAGCAAATAATCCATACTTCAAAATAGATTCTAAGTTGTCAATATGTGTCATGTGGTCTAGCGAACCTATTTTGTATTGTTCCAATAAATCTTGATTATTCATCTTCTTTCCTTCTTTTAATTTGCAGAAGTATAGAAAAATGAATAGTCAAATATTGTCTATTTAATATCCTTTTTAAAGTTTGTTTAAAGAATTGGATTTTATATGCTAGTGGACGGAGAGCTTGTGAATGAGAAAAAATCGGGTCATTATAATATATTTATAACCCCAAATGTTGGAATAATTTTAAGTTTACTTCGTCTAACTCTTGTTTCGTAAG
>CAMCYC010000105.1 GCA_945883795.1 Sulfurimonas crateris
AGTAAAAATATTCGAATATTGACACAACAAATAGAACAAAAACAAATCGATGCAGATTATGTAAGATTCTAAAATGGAGTAAAAAATGATACAACCAAAATCATACAGTGTAATTTGTCCAAAATGTAGCTATTCAAAAGTTGTGCATCTGCAAAGTGATGTACTTGACATCAGAGATATTATTTTATTTTGTCCAAAATGTAATAGTCTCATGCAAAAAAAAGAGCCATCTTTCGTCACTAAGTTTATTGATTTTCTTACAAAATATACACGAACTAAACGAAATAGTGCCTGACGCCCTGTAACTCATTTAAAACAAATTTTTCAAAAGGAGACAAAATGAATTGGAATGTACTTGCTAAAGTTCTTATTACAGTTGTGACTATAATAGTAGCTGCAAACGAAACTTCATGTAAAAAGGATTAACTCTCTTACATGTTAGTTTAGTGCAATTATGCACCAATATCTTCAACCAATTCAAAATTTTATTTTCACTCAAACTACAAAAAATGATTTTGCTATAACTTACAATATAGTAACTTTTTGTAAAAATAATCAAATAACAACAATCTATTCAAGAACAAAAAGAGTATCAAAAGAAATTTATGGTAATAATAGAGTCGAAAAAATAAGTGTGTTTTCTCATGTATTATTTAGAGAATATTAAAATAAAAAGGAAGTGTAAATGGCAAAATATTTATATGGTGCAAGTGTTCAAGGGATTCAAGATTTTATTTTTAAAACAAATAAACTCATAGAAGTAATTGGTGCAAGTGAGATTGTAAAAGCAATAGATACCATGATAAATATCTATAAACCTGATGTAATTGTTATGCAAGCAGCAGGTAATATAAAAGTGATTTTTCATAATAAAGATGAACTCCAAAAAGTTGTAAAAAATTTTCCAAAAGAGATTATGCAAAATGCTTTTGGGATTACAATTTCTCAAGCAGTCATAATCATACATGGCGATGAACCAACAAAAGATGAGATAAATACTCTTGAAAAAAAACTCAAAATCCAGAGAAACAAACCAGCAATTCCCCTTGATTTGCATAGCAATATCTTAGAACTTTATCCAAAAACAGCAAGACCTATTTGGGCAGATTCAAAAGAAAGTTTAGATGTAGCCACACAACAAAAACATGATGAATATGCAAAATGGTTTAAAAAAGAAAGAGAAAAAAATCCAAAATTGCAAGAACTCAAAGAACTTACAGCTCTCTCAAATGGTAAAAACAAAATTGCAATCATTCATGCAGATGGCAATGGTTTGGGCGAGTTACTTCCAAATCTCAAAGAAAAAACAAATCTTACCATTACAGAGTTTTCTCAAAAACTAGATACTGCAACACACAAAGCCTTTGAACGAGCAAGTGCAGGAGTAGAAAAAATCCGCCCTGTTATCTTAGGCGGTGATGACATGAGTGTGGTTTGTGATGCAAATATTGCTTTGGAATTTACCAAAGATTTTTTAAAATATTTTGAAGAAGAAACACAAAAAGAGCTTAAGTTTAAACTCACAGCATGTGCAGGAATTGCCTATAGTAACAATAAATACCCTTTGCATTATGCTCTTCATTTAGCCGAAGCACTCACAAGCCAAACCAAAAAACATGCAAAAGCTTTGCGAGAAAAAGAGAAGTTAGATTTTGTTCCATCAAGCCTCATGTTTCATAATATTCAAAGCTCTAATTTTCAAAGTTGGGATAAGTTTATACAAGATGAACTCACCATTACAAATGATACTCAAACGATACACCTTGATTTTGGACCTTATTATCTTGAGCATAAAGAACAACCTCAAATTCAAGATTTTATCCATACCGTTGAAGCATACAGATGCGAGGGTTCTCCAATTAGCAGACTGCGAAGTTGGCTCAGTGAACTTTACAAAGATAATCAAAGTGCAAAAGATATGCTTGAGCGAATCAACATCATCACTCAAGAAAAAGATAGATGGAATTGTGAAATTATGGATAATAATTTGAAAATATTTAACAAAAATCTCTCACAAAATAATTTGATAGTTCCAAAAGATGGCGAACAAAAAACCCCAATTTATGATGTTTTACAAATTCTCTCAACGACGGAGGCAAAACGATGACTTTAAAATATACGATAGAGTTTTTAGATTATTGGCATTTAAGTAGTGGACTAAGTGCTGGAGCAAAACTTGATAGTTTGGTGGTAAAAGATAGCGATGGTTTGCCTTATGCTTCGGGCAAAACACTCAAAGGTCTTTTTCATGAGATGGCGGAACTTTTGGGAGATGCTCAATTGATTGAAAAATGTTTTGGGCTTGAGGGAGTTTTGCAAGGGGAGTGTTATTTTAGCAATGCCACTTTAGCAACCAAAGAAAAAGAAGAGATTGTGACAAATAATCTTCAAAATCATCTTTATGGAGTGATTGCTTCTACGGCTATTGGAAAAGATGGAATTGCAAAAGATAATTCACTCCGAGAGATTGAAGTGGTTATCCCTTTGACACTTCATGCAACTATTGAAAATATTCCACAAGAGCATGGACAAAATATGAAAAAGGCAACTATGATGCTAAAGCGAATGGGTCTTAACCGTAATAGAGGGCTTGGAAGATGTTTAATTGTAGGAGAACTTTCATGAAAAAGCAAAAATATAGAGTAAGTTTTTTGAGTGATGTTGTTTTGCCCTCAAGTTCCAATACAGAGGGTAATATTACACAACTTGATTTTATTGCAGGAACGAATTTTTTGGGAATGGTTGCAAAACATTATGATACATTTGAAAATAGTTTTGAGGTTTTTCATAGTGGTGCGGTACGATTTGGCGATGCTTCGTTAGAAGTTGATGGCAAAGAAACCTATAAAATGCCAACTTCATTTTTTCATAAAAAACTTGATAACACAAAAATTTATAATCATCATAATATAAAAGATTTTAGTAAATTTATCCAACTCAAACAAAAAAGAGAGGGGTACATTACAGCAGATTTAAAAGAGTGTTTTATAGATTTTGTATATGCTCAAAAAAGTGCTTATGATATAAAAAAAAGAACAAGTAAAGAGAGTGGCATGTATGGTTACAAAGCCATAAAAAGTGGCACAAACTGGCTTTTTGATGTAACAATGCAAGAGAGTATTGATGGTACAAAAATAAAAAATATTTTAGAGCAATCCACCCAACTGGGCAAGTCAAAATCTGCTCAATATGGAAAAATAAAAATAGAGTTTCTTCATGAACAAAATAGCACACAACAAAAAGAAGAATCTCTTAAAAATGTGATTGTGTATGCAAAAAGTAGATTGGCTCTTATAGACAATGAGGGCAATTCAACTCTCAATTTGCAATATCTTTGCGAGGGACTCAAACAAGAGAATATTGATGATGCAAAATCGCAAATTAGAACTTCAACTTTTACCCCATACAACACAAAACGACAAACAAAAGATTATGAGAGAGTTTGCATCAATAAAGGGAGTGTTATTGTTTTAAAACAAATCTCACATGAGCAATTACATGAGCTTCAAAATGGCATTGGTGCATATTTAAGCGAAGGGTTTGGAGAGGTGCTTATAAATCCACCTTTTTTGGCTAAAGATGAGATTAAATTTGAAATTGATAACGCTCAAACAACAAAAAAGAAAATTGCAATAACAACCCATTTGGCTCAATTTTTGAATATGCAAAAAGAAACCCAACATGAAAAGCTTGAAATTGCAAAAAGAGTTGATACATTTGCCAAAACACATGAAGCACTTTATAATAATATAAAACCATCTCAATGGGGAAATATCCGCTCAATTTGTACACAAAGCCATGCCAATTATCAAGAACAAATAATTGAGTATATTTCAAATGGGGTGAAAAAGTGGCAACCAAACCAAATAAACACTTTTGCAAATAGCATGGAATCGGTTACTTTTACAAAACTTCTTGCCATAAAAATGGGAAAAACTGCTCAAAAAGGAAACACTCATGAATAAAAGATATATTGCTCATATTGTAATTGAGGCACAAACACCGCTTAAAGTGGGAAGCAACAAAAGCGACTTTTTACAAGATGCACCAATTCAAAGAGATTGGAATAATTTGCCTATGATTTTAGGCACTTCAATTGCAGGGGTTTTACGAAAAGATTTTAACGGAGATGTCAAAGATATTTTTGGTCAAGATGAGGGTTCTCAAGTGATTTTTTCTAATGCTTTATTGGTTGATGAAAAAGGGGAAGTTTTTGAAAAATTGCTTTTACAAAAAACACCTTTTTTAAAAATATTTGAGCATATCCCAATTCGTGAGCATACCGCCATAAATGCAAAAGGTGTAGCAGAAGATACAAGTAAATATGATGAAGAGGTGGTTTATAAAGGAACTCGTTTTAAATTTAGCATGGAGTTTCTCAAAGATGACCAAGCAAAATTTCAAGAGATATTGGCACTTTTAACGAGCAAAAGTTTTCGCCTTGGTGGTGGAAGTACAAAAGGGTTTGGAAAATTTAAAATAGTAGAGATAAAAACAGCTTATCTTGCACTTGATGGCTATACAAGTTCTCTGAATCAAAATATTGGCAAAGCAATATCTTTGACACCTACAAATTCAAACTATATAACTTATTTACTCAAACTCAAACCTGATGATTTTTTTATGTTTGGAAGCGGATTTGGAGATAGTGATGCTGACATGACACCTGTTTTAGAACAAGTGGTAGATTATGCAAAGGCAACACTCACTGAGCAACAAGTTTTAATCCCTGCAAGTAGCATAAAAGGGGCAATTGCTCAT
>CAMCYC010000106.1 GCA_945883795.1 Sulfurimonas crateris
AAGATAAAGACTCTAAAGAGAAAAAAGATTCCAAAGAGGATAAAGAAAAAGACTCAAAAGAGCAGTCAAAAGAGGATAAAGAGCAAAACTCCAAAGATGAAAAAAAATCAAAAGAGGATAAGGACAAAGATTCTAAAGATGGGGATAAATCGAAAAAAGATGAAGAAAATAAATCTGATGAGCAAAAAGATAAAGAGATAAAGCAAGAGAACAATGAAACAAAACAACAGAAAAAACAAGATTTGGAGCAGTTGGGTAAAGATGAAAATCAGACAAAAAATAGCCCCACAAATGCTTTAGAGCAAAAAGATTCTGTAGAGAAAATGAGTGATGCGGAAGAGAAAAAATGGCTAGAACAACTTAATTTACAACAAAATAGTTACATGTATATGTTAAATGAAGAAAAAGAGAAAAAGGAGAATACAGATGAGAAGCCTTGGTAAAATATTATTTTCACTTTTAGCTATGTTTCAAGTGATACTATTTGCAGATGTTAAAGCAAGTTTTGAACAAAATAGTATTGAAATAGGGGATATGGCAACTTTAAATTTGAGTATAACTGGTAAAAATATCATGCGACCACAAATTCAGAGTTTATGTAACTCGGATATTGTCTCTACAGGCTCAAGAACAAATATTGAAATGCTTAATGGGACTTATAGTAAAAGTTATATTCTTTCCTACCAATTTTCACCTCAAAAAGATTGTGTTATTGAACCAATCGAGGTTGAGGTAGACGGTGTAATAGAAAAAAGTAATAGTGTGAGTTTAAAGATAAATCCAGCAGATGCAACAAAAACTTCTCCATTTATTTTGAGTTTAGAGAGTGGTGTAAAAGAGGTTTTTGTAGGAGAACCCTTTGAAGTTACACTTCTTTTTAAGCAAAAAAGTGATGCTGAAGCAATTGATTCTAAATATTTGGCACCAGATTTTAAAGGGTTTTGGAAAAAATATGAATCAAAACCTATACAACATAAAGAAGGTGAATATATTGTTACGAAAGTGACCTATAAAATTGCACCTCAAAGAGCAGGACAACTTACAGTAGTTCCTGCAAAAATGCAGATTGCTTCAAGGTCAAATGCACGAGATATGTTTGGCATGTGGATGCAAAATGTTAATTGGAAAACATATTTTTCAAATGAGATAAGTGTTGAAGTCAAACCATTACCTAATGGAGTCGATTTAGTAGGTAATTTTACTATGCATGTAAGTGTTGATAAAAATGAGATTAATGCAAATGAAGCTTTAAATGCAGTTGTGACAATTCAAGGGGAAGGGAATTTAGAAGATATTAAAACTTTAAAACCTTATATTGATAATGTAAGTATTTTTGATGAAAAAATTGATATTCAAAACTCCATTTTAAATCAAAAGATAGCTTTTGTAGCTGATGCGAACTTTACTATACCACCATTTGTAATAAAATATTTTGACCTTAAATCTAAAGAGATTAAAACAATTAGCACAGACGCAATACCAATAAAAGTAAATGGTGCAAAAGTAAAAAAAGAACTTACCATTAAAAGGCAAGAAAACATACAAATGCAAGAACAAGAAATAACAACAACAAACTTTTCAAAATTTTGGGTCTTGATTGCATTTATTGGTGGATTGGCAAGTGGCATTGTGCTTATGATAGTTAAACCATGGAAGAGATTTATAAAAGAGAAAGAGATAAATATAAAAGACCCAAAAGTGCTTTTGATGAAACTTTTACCATTTAAACATGAGATAGAAGTACAAACCATGATAAATATTTTAGAAAAAAATCTTTATTCTGGCGGTACTAAAGTGCTAGATAAAAAAGAACTTAAAGTAATCATGAGAAAATATAATCTTTCTTGAAAAAATAGCGTGACTACTTTCAGTCTATCAAAAAGTCCCTATATTGAGGGACTTTAAAAAGCTAGAAGATTGCTTTTAATGTATTGAAATATTGCCTATTTCTCTATCTATCATAAACAGACCGCGCCCATCTAAACCAATAATTTCTATTTTATCTAAAATAGATTTGAATAGTTTTTCCTCTTCATGTTGTTCTGCTACATACCATTGTAAAAAGTTAAAAGTAGAAAAATCTTTCTCATTCAGTGCAATATCAACGAGTTCATTGATTTTTGCTGTTATCATTTTTTCGTGTTTGTATGTTTTATTGAAAATATCTTGTATATTTGCAAAGTTTATCTCTGGTTTTTCTATTGTATCTATAAGAGCTAATGCACCAGTATCTTGTATATAAGCAAATATTTTATGCATATGCGACATCTCATCTGCTGCATGGTCTCTTAAAAATTTTGCCGACCCATTTAAACCGTTATGATTACACCAAGCACTCATTTGTAAATATAAGTTTGATGCGTAAAACTCCCGTGTAACTTGTTCATTTAATTTTTGTAATAAATTTTCACTTAACATTTTTTTCCTTTATTTTTTAAACATTGTTTAAGGTTAATTGATTCCAAATTGGAATAGACTTATTTATAACATGATATTATTATGACTATTATTTTCTAATATTTAGCCCCCTTTTTATTATGTATATTTTTTTCATACATAAAATATAAACCATTTATCTTTGAGTGAGTTTGTAAATAACTTACTATTATGTTCAATAATTTAAACATATATGGCTCCTAAAAAATAGATTTTGTAACTTTAAACACTTGTTCCAAAGGCACATCTTTGTATCTCATAGATATTATTCTTAAAATAGAACATAGCATTTTTTCTGATTTACTATATCCAGACTTTTTTATAATATGTTCTATCTCTGATTTGAGTTGTATATCTGACATTTTTACTCCCTTTATATTGATAATCATTTTCATTTATAGAACTTTATCATCCATTTGCTTTATAATTCATTAAAATGATAATCAGTATCAAAGATAAGTTCTCTCGTTTCTATCGCTTCAGAGTCACTACAAAATGATAGCTTCATTGAAAATGGTTCTGTAAATGTTGGAATTGATTTTTTGCAAAAAATTGCAACAGCATTTGATAAAAAGATTGAGATAAAAGTAGTTTAAAGCAAAGAAGTAATAGCAGCAAGTATTCTTATAAACACTATACTTTTTTTAAATCCCTATAAATAGGGATTTTATAAGATTTTAGATAAGCTGAGTAGTTACCCAGAATCTATTATGCAAAAAATAAATCAATCTTACTATTTAATTCTATAGCTAATGAAAGATAGTAGATATTATTTTATTTTATTTAGATATACTCTAAAAATAATCTCTTAGAAAACTAATTCAAGATTATCTTCACAAAAATCAAAAATTGCTGATTCTGATTCACTTCTATCACTCCAGACTGCTTTGACATGTTGCTTACAATCTTCATCATTTGTACTTTCATCCCAAATAAGAGTAACCGTTTCATGTGGTTTAATCCCTTGACCAATATCAAATTTACCCCAAGTTTTTCCATCTTCTGAAACTAAAACTTGAGTAATCTTTGTTTTAGTCGAATTTTCAACTGTAAAAGAATATTCTTCTGCACTCAAAGCAGTCACACCCACCACCAATACACCAAGCATGATTTTAGAAATCATTTTATTTACAAGACCCATGGTCTATCTCCTTCTTTTTTCATATTTTTTTGACCTACATTTAGAATTATAGCAATAAAAATAGTATTCCACATCGTCCATTTTTATTGTCTTTGCGAAACATTCTGTATAAAATTGAGTTATTTCAATGATTGCAGTAATTTTTTTAATTGTAGAAAAACTTCATCTTTGAACACCTTTAGCTATAAAGTCGTCTAAAGTTGTATTTTTAAACATCTCTTGCATGGAATTTTTTGTAAATAACCATTTATCATGGAGAATACATTTTTCCATTTTATTGCATAGATGATTTCCAAGAACACACTCTTCTTGATGGAGGCTCTCTTTAACAGCTTCAAGTATATCTCCTATTTTAATTTCAGATAATTCTTTTGCTATGTTGTAACCACCTTCTCGTCCTCTTGAAGATAAAATAATATTTCCTTCAACTAATAAAGACATAATTTTTGTGAGATATTTATAAGGGATTGAAAGTTTTTTTGAAATATCTTTTGCATTATATTTATTTTTTGAACCATTTTGCACAATATATGCAACTATCCTAATTGCATATTGTGAAGTATTATTAAGTTTCATAAATTGCCTTTTATACATTCTATAAATAAAGCGACTGGGGCTTTATGGTATTTTTTTGTCAAATGATAATAAAGTTGTTCTAATGACTACCTTAATGTAGTCATTGAATTTTTAGAGTTTAAGTTCTAGACAGCTTTTTACTTTTCATGATATTTCTTCAAAATCCAAAAAATTAAGCCAATACTTACTAAAATACCACTTCTAACATTTTTTACTAAAAAACAAATAAGGATATAACATGATTTGTTCACACTGTGGTGCAATAAACAAAGATACTGCCAATTTTTGCAAAGATTGTGGCATGAAATTTACTACCCAAAAAGAGCAAGATATTGGCACACATGAAGAGAGATTGTATGAAATTGCCATGGAAGAGTTGGAATCAAGAAGCTACATAAAAGGAATTTGGGCAAAAGCCTTTTCTCAAAGTGATGCAGACGAGCAAAGAGCCAAAGCTTTGTATATTAAGTTTAGGGTGCAGAGTTTAAAAGAGGAACTCATGGCTAAACGACCATTGGAAGAAGAAAAAAAAACAAATACAAAAGAGAATAAAGATTCTAAAACTGAAAATAATTCTTCATCAAAAGCTTCTACATGGATTTCTATT
>CAMCYC010000107.1 GCA_945883795.1 Sulfurimonas crateris
AATAAACTCTTATATCATTTTTAAGGCTTTCGATGTACTAAAAAGAAGTTTTTTTAACAATCATCGAATTTGTCCACTTCCATAGATTTTAAATTTATAAGTTGTAAGCCCTTCAATTCCCATGGGTCCTCTTGCATGGAGTTTATTTGTACTAATTCCAACCTCTGCACCAAATCCAAAAGCACCTCCATCTGTAAAACGAGTAGAAGCATTTACATACACACATGCAGCATCAATCGCATTTAAAAATTTTTCTGCTGTGGTTATATCTTCTGTAATAATTGCTTCAGAATGACCTGAACCAAATCTTACAATATGCTCTATTGCACCCTCAACACCATGTACGATTTTTATATTTAAGATATTTGCTAAATATTCTGTATTGTAATCTTCATCACTTGCATGGGCAACTGGGATAATATGTTGTGTATTTGCACACCCTTTTAAAAATGTATGTGCTTTATCAAACTCCACTTTTAAAAGTGGAAGCGTTTTTTCTGCTATGGCACTATCTACCAATAAAGTTTCCATGGCATTACAAACTCCAGGGCGTTGCACTTTTGCGTTTAATGCAATTGCAATAGCTCTATCAATTTTTGCATCTTTATCTATATAAGTGTGGCACTGCCCTTTATCATGTTTGACTACGCTCACAGTCGCATTTTCGCTTACATATTTAATAAGCCCCGCTCCACCACGAGGAATAATTAAATCAACATATTTATCCATTTTAATCAGTTTTGCAACCCCTTCTCTACTAGAATCAGGGATAAGAGAAATCAAAGATGAAGGTAAATCGTTGTCAATTAAAACATCTTTTAAAACTTCTGCTATTGCTTTATTGGAGTTTTCTGCCTCTTTACCACCTTTGAGAACACACACATTGGAGCTTTTAAAACAAAGTGCTGCCGTGTCACTTGTTACATTTGGGCGAGATTCATAGATGATTCCTATTACCCCAATTGGAATAGTTACTTTTTCAATTTTAAGTCCCGCTTCCGTTACCCAACCATCCAAAATTTTGCCAATTGGTTCTTTAAGCATTGCTATCTCTTCAATTGATACTGCCATATCTTCTATTCGCTTTTCATCTAACAAAAGTCTATCTTTTAAAGCAGGAGTCAAGTTATTTTCATCAGCATCTGCCATGTCTATTGCATTTGCTTCGAGTAAACTTGCTCTATTTGCTCGAATTGCTTTTGCCATCTCTTTTAAAATCCTATTTTTTTCTGCACCGCTTAAAGTCAACAAAACTCTACTCGCTAATTTTGCTTCTTGTAAAAAAATTTCCATGATTTCTTCCTTATTTAATTTTTGATTCAAAACGATGAATAGATATTTTATATCTACTTCTTGCCTGTTATACTAATATAAAAAATTGTATCAAAAATATTAAAAGTTTCAGATAAATCTTTTATAGTGATTTTAATAATCTCACTACCATCTTTTACGATATTATAAGTAGTTGTTATCTATTTCACTTTTTATATTAGCAACAGAAATATTACGAACAGAAGGCACTAATAACCCTTTTAATAAATTACAATCATATAATAAAAGATTATATATTGCATAACTCTAATATTATACTCTTTTCTAGAACTCTTTTGATATTTCAATAACTTAAAAATGTTATACTACTCCAAAAAATAGGATTATCATGGAAACTATCACTTTTATCGGAAATGGGAATATGGCATTTAGTATTGCACAAGGTTTAAAACATAAATATAAAATAGAGGTGGTTGGGCGTAACTTCAAAAATCTTGAAATATTTGAAAAAAATCTTGGTGTGCAAATAGACAAACATACGCTCCATGGATTTGATATGAGTGATAAAACTATTATTCTTTGCGTAAAACCCGCTAATGTTGAAGAGGTTTCACAAATTATAAAAGGGAGTGCTAGAGTTATATTTTCAGTTTTAGCTGGAACTTCTGTAGAAAAACTTAGAACAAATCTTAAACCTCATGCAGTTGTGCGAACCATGCCAAATCTTGCAGCAAGTGTTGGTAAATCCATGACAACTCTTACGGGTGATACTCTATTTCAAGCTGAAGCCGAAGAGCTTTTGGGTGCAATTGGAGCAACAAAATGGCTAGGAAGTGAAAAAGAGATAGATATTGCCACAGCTTTAGCTGGAAGTGGACCTGCGTATTTGGCACTTATTGCTGAAGCTCTTACAGATGGAGCGGTCAAACAAGGTCTCAAACGAGATGATGCCATGGCTATCATGAGAGGTTTATTTAGTGGATTTGGGGAGCTTATTCAAAATATTCACCCCGCACTTTTAAAAGATGGTGTCATGAGTGCTGGAGGAACAACAGCTGCTGGATATGCTGCGCTAGAACAAGGAAATGTAAGAAATGCTTGTATCAATGCAGTTGAGAAAGCTTATAAAAGAGCTACACAACTTTAAAAAGCAGAGGTTATTTTACCCCTGCTTTTGTAAGTTCTTGATAATATTTACAACCACCCTCATCTGCTAAATCGCAGGCTTGTTTATAATACTGTTTTGCCACAACTCTGTCACGCTCTACACCTTGACCGAGTTCATGCATAAGACCCAAAATATAACAAGCCGATGCTTCACTGTCTCTACAAGCATTTTCAAATATTGCTTTGGATTTTACATAATCTTTTGGTGTTCCTTCTCCATAATAATACGCTTTTGCAACCTCAACACACCCATCATTTGAGCCTAAATCACAACTTTTTTGAAAAAAATCAAATGCTTTAATCAAATCTTGCTTAATAACTTTCCCTTTTTGGTAAGCTTGTCCTGCATAATAACACCCTAACTCTTCCTTGTTTTCACAAGCTTGAATAAACAGTGTAACTGCTTTTTCATTGTTGCCTTTTTGTGCTTGTGCAATTGCATCATTTACTAAAGTTGCCTGAAGATTCACGCTTATAAAAAGGAGTAATCCAAATATCGTTCTTATCATGGTAAAGCCTCATTTTTATAAAAATTTTAATATCTCTTTTTCTATATCTTCTTTTTCTATAATCGTATCTTGAACTATTTTTTTGCTAAAAAGCCCTTGTATCATCGCAGGAATTTCAAGCTTTGCTTCTTTTGAGATAGCTTGTAATGCTACTATATCTTGAGCATCTACTTCACCTGTAAGAGCGTTTGCAATTACTGGAGAAAATTTTGTCCATTCTGCCGTAGAATATACGATAGTTTTGATTGCTGGATTTGAACATGTTTCATACGATTTTAAACATGTAGCAGTATGTGGGTCCATTAAATAGTTATCGTTTGTAAAAGTATCTTTGATGTACTTTTTACCCTCATCACCATCACAAAAATCAGCATCAAAACACTCTTGTAATTTTACCAATTCATCAGAAGTGAGTTCATAATAGTTCTCTTTTTCCAAATTTTCCATAAGCTCTCTTGTTCTAACATCTCCAAACATATCAAAAAGAATTCTCTCAACATTAGATGATTTTAAAATATCCATAGCTGGAGAAGTTGTACTAACTACTTTTGAATCACGAAGGTCATATTTACCCGTTTTAATGAGTTTTGTAAGTACATTATTTTCATTTGAGGAGATAATAATTTTCTCAACTGGCACACCCATTTTCCATGCATAATAGCCACCGAGTGCATTTCCAAAATTACCGCTTGGAACATTAAGATACACTTTTTCCCCCATGACAATTGCACCTTGGCGAGTCAGTTCTAAATAACTATGAATATGATAAATAATCTGAAAAATAATTCTTCCAAAATTTACAGAGTTTGCAGCTGAGAGTAAAATATTTTTCTCTTTTAAAGCTGATTTAAAATCTTCTGAAGCCAAAAGTTTTTTTAGTGCATTTTGCGCATCATCAAAAACACCATTAATCCCAATAACTTTAAGATTTTTCGCATCTTCTGTGACCATTTGAAGTCTTTGAACATCACTTGTTCCACCATCTGGATACAAACAAGCCACTTGAACATTTGCACGATTTTTAAAAGTCTCTAATGCAGCTGGACCTGTATCGCCACTTGTTGCTGCAAGGATGAGATAATTTTCATTATTTCTTTGTGCAATAGAAGATAACACGACACCAAAAGGTTGTAATGCCATATCTTTAAAAGCACGAGTTGGACCATGGTAAAGCTCACTTACATAAAGGTTCTCTTTTACTTTTACAACAGGAACAGGGTTTAAAGCATCATCAAATTTATCATATAAAGCAAGTGCTTCATCTATCACGCTTTTTTCAATATCTATTTCAAAACGGCTTAACATGTCAGATGCTAACTCTTTGTACGAAGAGTTTAAGTGTTTATCTAAAAATTCTTCACCTAAGTTAGGAAGTGTTTGTGGGACATACAGACCTCCAAAAGAAGCAATAGGAGATAAAATTGCTTGAGAAAACGAAACAGTTTTAGGTTTTGTTGCATCATAACCACGAGTTTGTATAAAGTTCATATTATGCTCTACTTAATTAAATTTTTTTGGGATTGTACCTAAATGTGTATAAAACTTAAAAGCTCTCTTAGAATAATTTAACTTCTATTTCCATAATCTTATTTGTTATTTATCAAAAAAATTCAAGAAAACCCCGCTCTCTATAGACGGGGATGAATTGAATAAAATCGGAAGATTTTTAATTCTCTTGACATTTAGTCATACTTAAAATACAATACCTAAATGAAACCAATATATGATACGAATAAACATTCAG
>CAMCYC010000108.1 GCA_945883795.1 Sulfurimonas crateris
AGCAAGATTATCTTCATTCACAGTGGTATAATCTATCTTTTTCTACATCTTCAAATCTATTTTATTTATTACGAACTGATGTATTAATATTTGTATCAAATTCTGATATGGAATAGAATTTTCTAAAGCTTTCTTTTTGAGTTCATAAATATCATTTTCATTTATTCTTAGTGAAATAGCTTTTTTCTTTTGATTTTTAATATAAGATTGCAATTCTAAGAGTCGAGTATCAATATTATTTTTACTTTTCCATTCGCCATTTTCAACACTTTGCAAAATATCCTGTTCATATTCATCTAAATGTATCATTTTACAACTCCTTTGTTATATTTTTTATTCATTTGTCTTGATGGAATAATTGTTTTTAAAAAGATTGAAGTTTTATCTTCAACATAAGGAACTAAATAAACATAATCTTTTATTTTAATTAAAATAATAAAAATATTTTGATTAGGATATTTTTCTTTATTTGGATGTTCAATATCGTCGAGTAGATTTCCACTTTCAAGTGCCAATATCACATCTTCAAAACTTACATCTCTTTCTTCTTTTAAAAGTTCGTTTTTTTCAAGACTATAACGGATACTTTTATTATGAATCACTTTCAATTACCTTTACTTTATATATACAATGTATTTTATTATAACAAAAAAGATATGTCAAGTTTATTTTTTTTGCTAGTTCCCAAACTCTACCGATACAGAACTTTTTTGGAATGGTTTTCATCATGTAACAGATAGTTATATTTTTGGTGAGCGTTATTTAAGTAATGAAAAATCTTTAAATTTTGACATAGATACCATGCTTAGTTTGAACCCATTTACAACACAACTCAGTGCATTTTATTACCATTTTTACAACTATATTTATCAAGAACCTTTGGCAAGTGCCAATGGACTTTTGGTTAGAGACCCATTCCACCAATCTGATGTTTGGGCGATAAGAGGTGTTGGTGCTAGAGTATATGGCATGGCAATAAAAGAGAGTTATAAAAAGGAGATTTTAAAACACCAATTTGATATTTCTTTAAATCTGGAAGCTATTCGTGGTGCTTTACTTGATGGCTCAAATCTTCCCCGTATTCCAACTTTTAGCACCACTTTAGTGTTAGGAGATTCCTATAAAGAGTATAAAGCAAATGTAAGTTATAAATATGTAGATGAGGGCAGATTTGAAGCAAAAAATGAAACTTACACCCCAAGTTATCGTTGGTTGAGTGCTTTTATCTCGTATGATAATAAAACCTCTTTTTGTGACTATTCACTCTATTTAAAGGGTGAAAATTTAACAAACGAAATAGCTTATAATCATCTCTCATTTTTAAAAGCAACTGCACCCCTTTCAGGCAGACAAATTACACTAGGTTTGGATATGAAGTTCTAAGGAATAAAACAAGAATCGCATTCACTTGTGAAAGTGATAGATTCTTGATAAAGATTACTAATGTCACATTGAGAATTAGTAAAATCTTTTATTAGAATATATTAATTTTTCCTTATGAATTGAAGAAAAAATATCATAAAAATACCAAGTATAAATGCTGTAACTAAACTTACTACTAACACCAAAGGGCGTTTAGGTTTTATAGGCTCATCAGGTATCATTGGTGGGTCAACTATCTCAAATAAAAATTGTGCTTTTGTTTGTGCATACATCGCTTGTTCTAATTGAGAATTAATCACTGTTTGCAAACGAGATTTAATCTTTTCATCATTTGTTTGAGATAATATAGATGCAAAATATTCTTGATTTTCTGTAGCCATTTTAATGGCAGTTTGTCTTAACTCATGGTCTGCTTCATTAAGAAGTTTTACTAATATCATTTGAGAAAAAAGAGCCTCTGGCGATTCCACAGAAATTTGTATTAAATTACTATCATTTGTAAAATAATCTGATTTGCCAATTTGAATCATCGTAGAGAGTTTTTTATATCCATGCATAATTGTTGGATGACACTCTTGAGAAAAAACATGAATACCTGTAATTTTTTCTATACTATTTTGTTCAACTTCTTTACAAGATTTTTCTATATTCCATTTTTTATTGACTGTGTCATAAGCATCAGGATAAAGCAAAGGCAATAACTTATATTTTTCTATGAAATAAATAAGAAAGTTTTTGCTCAAAATAGTAGAACGAATTCTAGAAGTTGTAGGGGAAGAAAAGCCTGTAGGCATGGATGCTTTAATAATATCTTTAAAAAGCTCCATATTTGAAAATTCTAATATATCCATCTCTATATTAGAACGCCCACCTAATGGCATAATATGAGCATCAGCACGAAATATATTTGGTGCTGATGCTAGATAATATAAGGTTAAAAAAAATGTTATAAGTACAACAACTACTAAAGTTTTCCACCCTTTTTTGATAGTTTGAAAAAGCTCAACTAAATCAATTTCATTTTCTCCAATATCATGTTGATGATATTTTAAATCATCTTTATTTGTTGAACTCTCTGACAAATACTATTCCTAAAAATTATTGTGCAAGTTTAACAACAAAACCGTCATTATTGCCAACAGATGCTAAAGAAGAAAACTCTGGATTAAATGTTAAAATACCATTAAACCAACCAGTAGCATAAATAGCATTGTCATGTAACTTCATTCTTTGGATACGCTCTTTTTGATAACCACCAAAAGATTTCATGCCAGAGACTGTTCCATTTGAATCTATTTGTGCTACAAAACTATCTATTGTTCCACCATTTGAATCTATTGTAAAATCACCAAATATCATACTTCCATCATACTCACCAGCTACAAAAATATTATCATGTGCATCAATTTCTAAATCATAACATCCACTTTGTCCAAAAGAATTAGCTTGAACTCTCCATTGTTCGTTTCCATAACTATCAAATTTTGCAACAAATAAACTAGAAGAACCATAAGATAAAAGGTTTACTGCACCATTAAGAGAATAAGTAGATGATAAAAAGCTAGAACTAACAGTCGTTAAACCACAGATTACACTTTCCCCTTTACTTGTAACACCAATACTAAGTGGCGCACCTTCATCAAAATATTCCACACTATGAGCAATCGCTAAATTACCATCTGTTATGCTATATGTTTTTATTAAACTTTCTCTTGTTGTTGATGATTGAAGTGATGAACTTGGAATTGTTGCTGTCGTAAGACCACTCACACGAATATGGTCAGAACCATCAAGAATAGCACTTGTAAAAGCTGTAGTTTTACTTTGTGTACCATCATTCTTTGCCCATACAAAACCAAATGATTTATTTAATTTTACAATCAAACCATCACTATATCCTTTTGTTGTCATATTGAAAACACTTGTAGATGGATTGACATCAAAACTTTGATTTTGAGAATAGTTATATAAACTTCCAGTCAAATATAAATTTCCAATAGAATCAATATCAATATCCAAAAATTTAGCTTTAGTAGTTTCCCAAGATGTAGCATTTACAAAAACACCATCATTTGCATTGAGCTTTACAACAAAACTTCCTGCTCCTTTATTCATCAAAGTTGAATCATCAGGATTTAAATCAAGTGAGCCTGTTGTATATCCAACCATAACAAGTGTATTATCACTACTACTATAAGCTATTTGTGTAGGTGTTTCAATATTGGCACTATTGAGAGTCTTTATCCAAATAAGTGCTCCATTTGTTGCATTATATTTTGCAACAAAAATATCTCCAGAACCCTTACTTAAAGCTAAACCATCAATATTTCCATTGTAAACTCCAGCTACATATACATTCCCATCATTATCAACTGACATAGACCTAATATCTTCAAAACCTGTTGAACCAATATTATTTTGCCACGAAGCTTTTAATTTTGCTAAATTTACTGAATTAGTAGAACTATTAGCATCATCCAACAAAGAAGATTCTATTTCACAACTACTATCTGCTAAAACCCAAAATCCATATTTTTTATCGATAGAAGAGAGTGTTTCATAACCCGCTTTAGTAATTATCTCTTGTGCATGAGTGCTAGGAGAATAAACTTTCCAAGTATTATAATCATCAAAAACCCAAACATATTGAATACAGCTTTTATTGAAATTATCCATCGTGGCATAACTTGCAGAAGTCCCTCTTAAATTCCATCCATCATTGACTAATATAGAATCAGCAGAACAATTAATCGTTCCAGTAGTTAAAAACATGGAAACAAAACTTAACCCCATTATTGACTTTTTCATACTTACAACCTTTGTGAATAAATAATTTTATGTATTCTAGCAGAGTGTTCTTGTATAGTACTTAAAAAAAATAAAAAATATTATTTCAGAATTTGCTAGTTCATTTAGTTTCCTCTATTTTGCAATTTTTATAATATCCCCTGTTATATCAGGAAGATTATAATTTGAAGAAGCCTCAAGATTTTCCATATCTGCTAAATCACACCCCATGCCAAAGTAAAAATCATCGTTATAAAGTGCAAATGAACGGGCAAATGTTGCATACGAAAAAGAGAGAATTTCTGTAAAATTGATTGTAGTTGTAGATGATTCTAATACTTTTATCGTGGTATCGTTACTATTTTCTACACTTACTAAAAGATAAATTTTCCCATTTTGAATAAGAATATCTCG
>CAMCYC010000109.1 GCA_945883795.1 Sulfurimonas crateris
AGAAGGGAAAATGTTAAAATGTTCACTCAAAGGTCTCTTATATTATTCTGATACTCCATTGGATTGGATTGATGAAAAAGATGCCATAAAACTCTGGGGATGGCTACATGAGAATTATACTAAACTTTATTTTCATGCTATCGTAGAAGAAGAAAGCATTAAGCACATAGAAAAAGAACTAGGAGTTAAAAGAAATGCAGATGGTTCTTGGGTGAAAAATTAAATTTTCATTACCCAACTACTTGTGGACAAAAAGAACTCAAAGATGCTTATCTCAATAAGATTTTAAAAAAAATAGGGCTTTAATGGCTATTTCGTAGAAAACCCTATTTTTCGGAAAGTGTAGCATATATTAAATATGCTCTCTAAAATTGCTAAAATTATCAGATTGTACGAATTTTACATCTTGTGATATTTCACTAAAATGCTTTTTGGCACATTCTATTTTGGATGATTCAGAAGTTTTTATATCAAGACCTAAGCCACTTCCTTTACTTTCAACAACAAAGTAAAGTTTTTCTTCATTATCTTTTTCGATTAAAACTGCCCAATCAGGATTGTATGAGCCAAGTGGTGTGTTGATTTTAAACCATGATGGAAGTTTTGTGAAAAGTTTTACATTCTCATTTTCATTAAATGCTTTTGCAAAGTTTTCTTCTATCGTTGAATCATAAACCGTATGCGTGAAGATAGATTTATTTTGTTTATTTTCTATCATATTTGAAGAGAGGTATCCATGCAGCTCATTTTCTTCAAAGCACTCTTGAGCATAATAAAATTCATTGCCTAGCTTTTGGTATTTGATGCCATCGACTATAAAGCTACTCATGGTTTTTTTAATGATTTTTACCGCACCGTCTATGAACTTTTGAGGATTATTTTGAAAATCTTGTAGCTTTCCACTTTTTATGAGAATATCCACAATATTTTTTCGCATCAAATTTGTTTCATTTTGCAAGTAAGTCACAACATCAGGAAGTTCATAATCTATGATGTCACAATCCATAAATTTATCTTCTGCACTCCCTTCAAGGATTTCAACACCCACTTTAGTAATTTTATTTTTAGCTTTTGAGTAGAGATATTTGATTTTTCCTATGGTTAAATCATTTCTCATTTGCTTGGCACACTCTTCCACCAGCTTATCAACATCAAAATCCACCCTGTAAGTCGTTTTATATTTTATTTGCTCCCACAAGGCTTTAAAATCATCACTAAGATAGACTTCTTTGTTTAGCGTGATAAGTTTTTTATCATCTGCATTTTTTATATTCATAGTTCCTGCAACTTTGAGTATCACGGAAACTATTTGAGCTTGAACAGCTTTATACTCCTCTGGCACTTCAAATTTATTCTCTTTGATGTCAGCTCTTAAAGAGTTTTGCACTTTGCCTTTTTTATCAATGTACTCTTTTTCTTGAAGATATTTAAACATACCCTCACTTTTTGAAGCACCAAAATATTCTACGCTTCCATTTTCATTTGTTACAGGAATATTTGAAAAGAAATGTTCCTCGATTACCCCAAACTTAATGCCTTCTTCGTCTTCAATCTCTTTTTGCAGTGCCTCAGCAAATTTCTCATAGCTCTCATTTGCCATAACCGTTAAAGTGTTTACATCAAACCCTCTTACTCGTTCACCATCTTGGTTGACACAGATTCTAAGTCCACGACCTATCTCTTGTCTCTTTTTCATGACTGACGAAGTTTCATTAAGGGTACAAATTTGAAAAACATTAGGATTATCCCATCCCTCTTTTAATGCACTATGAGAAAATATAAAACGGAGTGGTTCACTAAAACTAAGGAGTTTCTCTTTGTTTTTCATGATTTTGTCAAATATGCTTTCATCGTCCACAGTGTTGCCAGAAGTATCTTTTAGAATCCCTTTTTTATCGGCAGAAAAGTATCCATCATGAATTTTTGAGACTTCCGTAGTTACATCCACATCATTAAAAAGTGTACTGTATTTTTTTCTTTTTGAAATCTCTTTATATTCTTCTTCAAACCACTGAGCATATTTACCTTTTAGGGGATTTGCACCTGTATCATATTGTCTATAATTGGCAACTCTATCTATAAAAAAGAGTGATAAAACTTTGATTCCCTTTTGAGTTAGGCGAAGCTCTTTATCTAAATGCTCTTCTATGGTTTTTCTGATTTGTAATCTTTTGATACTGTCATCATCTACACTGCCAATAGTTTGCCCAATATTCACGCTCTCTTGGTTAGAAAACTCTATGTATTCTTTCCCTTTTTCTATGTAAATATCATTGATGACATAACCGCTATAAACACCTCTGCTATTTGATTTTTCATACAAATCATCGCCATCTTTGACAGTTACAGTTTTTCTTTTTGTTGTGCCGTTTTGGTTTACATCTATCTCAATTTTTGCACTTCTTGGATTTGCATTTACGCTTATGAGCTTGATATATGGTTTATTTGAACTATCTTCCAATTTAACATTTGCAACTTCTATCTGCTTCACAAGTTGTTGCTCATACGCATCAATACTATCGAGTTTATACATAAGGTTGAATTTTTCTACATGTGTAGCACTGTAACGCAATCTACAAAGTGGATTAAGCGTTTCTATCGCCTCTTTAGCTTTTGTGGTGCTATCAACACTTTGTGGCTCATCTATGATTACTATTGGGTTTGTAGAAGCGATAAACTCTATTGGTTTTTGACCATTAAGTCTATCGTTTTGTCTATGAATAATATTTGCTTTTGTATCTTTGCTTGGGTCTGTAAAGCTTTTCTTAAAAGCATCTATGTTGATAACCATGATTCGTATATCACTGCTTGTTGCAAAATCTCTAACTTGTTCAAGGTTTGAGCTGTCGTAAATAAAGTAGTCATAATTGACATTATCAAAGATTGATTTAAAATGTTCTTTTGTAATATCAAGAGTTTTTTTCGTTCCCTCTTTTATGGCTATAGATGGCACAACGATAATGAATTTTGTAAATCCATAGCGTTTGTTTAATTGAAATATAGATTTGAGGTAAACATAGGTTTTACCTGTTCCTGTTTCCATCTCCACCGAAAA
Organism: Sulfurimonas crateris; assembly: GCA_945883795.1. Taxonomy (GTDB): domain Bacteria; phylum Campylobacterota; class Campylobacteria; order Campylobacterales; family Sulfurimonadaceae; genus Sulfurimonas; species Sulfurimonas crateris_A. The sequence continues at coordinate 3,056 of CAMCYC010000109.1, forward strand.
GTCCATAGAACCGAGCTTTTTACTTTGAGCGAGTCCATTTTTGAGTTGAATATTTTGTACATTTGCTAGGATTTCATCATCCAAAAGTTCAAGTCTATTTCCGATACCCAAATCATTCAGGTCATTGATAGTTCTCTGACCTTTTCCACCATGTGTTACAACGCTAAAATTACTTTGGCAAACTTCTTGCCCTTCAAAAATATCCACAATGGAACTTATAGCTCTGTCTTGGTAGTCTAAATTGCTGTCAAATTGTATTTTCATATTGATTTATATCCCATTCTTGTAGTATCTATATTGTGCGTGTTTATTAAATTTTCAAGCCTACTTTTCCACATGCTGTCTTTGCTTATTGTATTCATCAAGTATTCGCACATCATCAAAGTATTATATATGTATCTTCTGCTTAGTGGATTTAATTTTTTCTTTAGCTCAGTTGGATAATTTGGCAATACAAAATCTATTGTAAATTTTCTATTCCATAGTCTTGAATGATGAGCAGCTACATTGCGTACAGTAGTAAGATGATGTAAAAAAGAGGATAATATCTTTTCGTCTAACCCATAATCTTTGGCAATTGCTTGTCTGTATTCTCTCTCTTTTAAGTTGCTATACCAATACGAAATTTGACCAAGCGACATCACTTCTACGCATACCCAAATAGGAGGCAACTCTTCGTTATATTTATCAAAATGATGCTTGATAAATAGTTCATTTTTATTTCTGTCAATTTCTGATTTAAGATTTAAGAGAGTCTTAGAATACTTTATTTTTGAATAAAATAGTTCTGGCATTAAATGTGCATGTGAGCCAAAAGAGTTTGCTAAATGATGAGCAAATTTACTTCTAATAGAAACTTCAATTCTCTCTATAATATCAAGAATAAGCAATCTTAGCTCTCTATCAAATATATATAAATTCAACACATCTTCAAAGTAAGCATTCTCTTTAAATGTGTGTGTTTCGTGGTTTGATTCAAACGGTAACCAGTATCCGCCAAGTCTATAATAGTTTAAATGTTCAAGGTAATGTTTAGCTTCTTTTTCATCATGAAACTTCATACCACGAGATTTAAGCTGTGCGAATTGTTCATCAAGTGTAAGAAAAGGTTTTGAAAATGATTGTTTTTGTGAGGTGTTCAAAAAGTAACTCCTCTGGGTGAGCATTGTAAAGAGGCTTGAGGAGTATTATCGCTGAAATTATACCTTGTGCTATCTGAGACTATGCTTGTAGCAATATAACTCTCAGTTATCGAGAAATCCTCGATAACTTTACTCTCTTGATTTAGTTGAAAAGTAAAGGTTAAAAATTCTACAACTCTCATCTCACACGCTCACAACTTCATCAATCTCAAACTGTTTTAGCACTTGTAGGGCGTTTGTTTTTACTACTGCATCCGCAAAAC
>CAMCYC010000110.1 GCA_945883795.1 Sulfurimonas crateris
ACTATATTTTTAATTTCATTTATAATTTGGTTCCTAAATAAATTGCAGTATGAAAATTATCGAAAAAAATATCAAGAATATATTGATAAAGAGAAGGATTTGGAATCTATACTCAAGTAAACTCAAAAAACTAGTTTTTATAATTGGAATTTTCCCTATATTATGAAGTTGGGAGCCGATAAGTAATAATAAATTTTATGCTTTTTCAATTTACATGAGTATAAATTATATGATGTTGACACTGAATATAATAATATGAAACGCAAAAAATATGAAAATGAAATTATGCTGGAAGATTCTCAAGTCAAGCTAAAAAATATGTATTTTAAATCTGATATAGAAAAAAAAGAGTTACTAAAAAAGATAGACGATTTAACGATGGGGCAAAAAGAGTTAGAACAACTTTTTAAAGAGGATGAAGATTTAATAGAAATACTAGAGAGAGAAAGAATTGAATTAAGAAAAACATTACATTTAAAGCTGAAAAAATTGGAATTATATGAACAAAATAAAAACAATGATTTAATTTATGAAAGATTAGAAAAATTAGAAAAATTATGGAGACATGAACCATCGTGGATAGAGAGAAAAGATATTGAATCATTAGTTGCTCTCAAAGATGCTCATTTACCATTTACTATTACACAAGGTTTTATCGCTTTTGATAAATTAGTTCTTAAATTAGTAAAACAGTACAATCCTGAGATAATTGAGTCTCAAACTAATTTGATGAATAATATAAACATAATTTTTAAAAATGGTTTTTTACCATTAAAATACGAACAAAACTTTCATGATATTCGTAAGGCTAGAAATGAATGGTTTCACGCTGGTATTTATCCAAAATTAGAAACTATTGATTTTTTGGTTACTACACTAGAAGACACTGATGCGGATGTTTTTATTTAAAAGAAAGCATTAGTCGTTTACAGCAATCCAAATAAACCATTTTTTTCATAAGTATTTTTTTAAAGACAAAATACGACCATTTGTTTTTATACAATTTCTCTATCAAACAACAAAAGGAGAAACAATGAAAGTTTCGATACATGCAGCAGAGAGGTTTTTAGAAAGAGTTATGTCAAAAACGGATTATACTTGTTTTGACATCAATATGGTTATAGCTTATCTTGAAAAAGTGTTTCAAGATGTTGTACCAAATAGTTGTAATAAACATTTTGTGATACCTGGATTCCAAAATTACAAAGCAATTTCCAGACAAAATACAATTATCACTATCATTCCAAAAGGGGAAAAACATGTTAGATAAAATACAAAAGAATTTTGAATCTGAAGTGAAAGATTTTGCCAAAAAAAATATTATTGCCAAACTTCAAATGCAAGGAATCAACTATTTAGAACTTGATGATTCTGCATTTGCAAGTTTGCTCCATGATGAGATAGAAATTCTCAAAAGTGACTCTAAAAAAGTGGGTGCTGGAATTGGTATTGGAATTGTCATTAGTTTGTTAACAGGAATATAAGGAGATTACCATGGCAGAAGAAACACTGTATGAAAAAGGAAAAAAAAGCTTAAAGACACTTTTGAGAGAAAAAGCTTATGCAGATGTCAAAGAGCATCTAGAAAAAATGGGGATAAACATGAGCGATGTTAGCGATGAAGATATTGAAAATTTGGTTGCATCAAAAGTGCAAGATATGACAAATAATATTCAAGGTTTTGTTGCTGGAACTGCTTTTAGTGTTGCTATCTCTTTATTTATGGAGGTCTAAAATGTTCAAAGTTCTCAAATATTTTTTATGGGCAAATCTCTATCAAAAAGGGAAAAAAAGTTTTTTTATTCTTTTTGCCTCTCTTGTTTCTTTGCTATTGGTAAGTTTTATTTTTAACGATTTACTCTCCATGGCAAATATCTCAAATTTTTACATGTTGATAGTTTTTAAATGGTTGCTTAATCTCATTTTTTTGAGTTTGATTGGTTGGAGTGTTTTACAAATTGTTACTATTGCCACTACTTCACCTTTTACATCCAAAAACAAAGAGACAAATGAGCAAAAAGAACGAGTTTTAAATAAAGAAAAACTCATGACAAAACAAGAGTTAATTTTACAAAAATATGCAAAGGTGCAACAATGAAATCAAGAAAAAATGACTGTGATATTCTTTTGGATAATGCCGAAAATGCGATGAACGATTTGGGTAGATGTTTTGGAAGTTTGCTAGATGAAAAACAAACAAAAATGGATGTTGTTGGAACTATTTTTGGATTTGGAAAATCTTTGACAAAACTTACTTTAAATGTTGGTATTTGTGCTATCAAAAATACTCCAAAAGCTGTAGTTGCTGTTGCTTCTGCAAAAAGGGAGTTTGTCAATACTCTTGAAATTGAATACAACAACTACCAAAAACAACTCAAAGAAGAGGCTTTGGACGATAAAATAAAACAACTCAAACTCAAAAAATAAAAAATAGACTTTATGATTTTATGATAAAATCATTAAAATTATTTAAGGATTTTTTATGAATATTGACTATTTTTTTAGAAAACAAGAGATTTTAGTATCTAAAACAGTTACCTCTTTTACAAGAGAAGAGTATTTAGAAAAATTAAACTCCGCTCAACGCTTAGTTGCTCTTATTGGTGCAAGAGGCGTTGGAAAAACAACCCTTCTTTTGCAATATATCAAAATAACAACAGAAAAAGCATTTTACATAACAGGTGACGATATAGAATTTACCAATACAAAAATATATCTTCTTGTTGATGAATTTTATACTCTTGGAGGGAGAATTGTTGTCATAGATGAAATTCATAAATATAAAAATTGGGTACAAGAGATAAAAAATATTTATGATAGTTTCCCCGATTTAAAGATTAGAATTAGTGGCTCTTCAATGCTCAATATCTTATATGAAAAATATGATTTAAGCAGAAGATTAGTGCTTTATACAATGCCAATTTTAAATTTTAAAGAGTATCTTGAAATTACAAAAAACACAAAATTTAAAACTTATACTTGGGCAGAAGTTTTAACCAATAGTTCCACTATCTCTAAAGAGCTAGTTTTTGCTCATCAGGATTTATATTCACACTTTAAAGAGTATCTTAAATATGGTGCATACCCTTTTTATTTAGAGGGTATAGAAACTTTTTATCAAAAACTTTATAATGCGTTTGATAAAATTATCCATGAAGATATTCCATCTCTTAACAAAATTGATTATTCTCATGTCTCAATTTTTGAAAAGCTTATCTTTTTTGTAGTATCTTCTAATAAACCCTTTACTGTTAATATCGCTTCTCTTGCTAGAGAATTTGGTATAAGCGAACCAACTTTTTATACTTATTTAGAATTACTCGACAAAACATCTATATTTAAGTCAATGCGAAAAAAAGCACAGAGAATTTCAAAGAAACCACAAAAACTTCTTTTTTCAAATACAAATATTTTATATGCTTATGCCAATAAAATTGATTTGGAACTTGATATTGGAGTTGTCAGAGAAACCTATTTTGTGAACTGTTTTGAAAATATTTACTATAGCGATATAGGTGATTTTGTCGTAAACGATACTATTTTTGAAGTTGGTGGCAAAAACAAATCTTTTTCTCAAATACAAAATTTAGAAAATGCTTATTTAGCTATTGATATTGATTTTACCTCAAATGATAAGAAAATACCACTTTGGCTTTTTTCATTTATCAAAAAATAGATGTATTTTTTATTTGTACTCCTATTTTTATTTGCTGGTTGTTCCAATAAACAAGAGATACACCACAATGAACGCTATTATCAAACCATTCTTTGCCAAAAGCTTGATGGCGAGATGGAATATGTTTTAAAAGATAGAACAAGAGTAGATTGTTTAACAAAAGAGTATGCCATAGAGGTTGATTTTGGTAAAAAATGGGCAGAGAGCATAGGGCAATCTCTTTATTATTCTGCCATGACAAATAAAAAACCTGCCATAGCAATTATTGTTGATATACAAAAAGAGAAACGGTACTTAAAGCGATTAAACCTTATTGCTCAAAAATATAACATCAAACTCTTTATTTTGGAAAAATAAAATAAATAAAAAATAGACATAATACGACCTTCTTTTACGATAGAATCATGATAAAAATTTAAGGATAAAAGAATGGCAACAAATCCTCAAGCAAGAGTTTTAGAGCTTTTAAAGCGGTTTAATGATGGTCAAAAAGTGTGCATAGAAGCATTAGCAAAAGATGCTATGTGGTTTGGAAAAAGCGACAAAACAATACGAAGAGATTTAGATGTTATCAAAGAATATTTTCCTGATAGCTTTGAATTAATCCGTGGTGGTAAAGGTCAAAAAGGGTGTTACAAAGCTATAACAAAAGATATTTTTACCAATTTTATGGATAAAGAAACTTTGGCATTAATGGTTCAAACTTTTCATATTGCACAAAGAAATAATCTTT
>CAMCYC010000111.1 GCA_945883795.1 Sulfurimonas crateris
TTGAATAGAGTCCAAGTAAATTTACCAAAAGAGCATTACTATGATGCTCTTTGTGTTGGAAGTGAATATAACTATAAAATTATTACAGATACTGTTTTGATTATAAAAGCTACAGGGAGAGGTTCAAGACAAATGTGTTTAATGGATAAATATGGATTTCCTAGAACATCTCCAAAAGCTAAAATTAAATCTATCAAAGGATTTACAACAGGTGATATGGTGAGTGCAAATGTACTTAGTGGCAAAAAACAAGGAAAATATTTTGGACGAGTTGCCATTAGAGGAAATGGATATTTTAATATCTCTACCTCTAATGGACTTATTCAAGGTTTAGCAAATAAATATTGTAAAATAATTCAAAAAGGAGATGGTTATGATTACCAAACAAAGAAAACAGCCTAATCACCAATTCATCCTCGCCCAAATCAAAGATTATGGGCAAGGTATCCTTGGTGGTGTGTGATGAATTTTGAATGTTGAGTTATTTTCGTATAACATATATACTCATGTAAATTGAAAAAGCATAAAATTTATTATTACTTATCGGCTCCCAATTGCATAATACAGGGAAAATTCTAATTATAAAAAAACTAGTTTTTTGAGTTTACTTGAGTATAAAATCTATCTAAGGAGTTGAAAATGAGATATTCAGTTGTGATTGAAGAAGATAAATTAGATGGTGGATATATCGCTTATGTACCAAATTTAAGAGGTTGCTACACACAGGCTGATACCTTGGATGAATTGAAAAAAAATATTATAGAAGCTATAGAATTATCAGAAGAAGATGACTCATACTCAAATCCTATATTTGGAATTTGGGAATTGGAAGTAAATAAGAATGCCGCCACTACCAGTTATTAGTGCTAAAGAACTTATCAAATTCTTGCAATCAATTGGATTTGAATTCGTTAGACAAAAAGGTTCACATCAAAGATATAAACATCTTGATGGCAGAGTGATAACTATACCAGTGCATGGTAAAGATAATCTCAAAAGAGGTTTGTTAAATGGTATTTTGAATGAGCTCAATATAAAAGTAGAAGAACTAATAGAATTTTTGAGGAAATAAATGAACTTTATAAGAACACAAATCCCTGATGTAGTGATAATTGAACCAACTGTTCATGGAGATAGCAGAGGTTATTTTGTAGAAACATTCAGACAAGATAAACTTGAAGAGTTTTTAGGTTATAAAATAAATTTTTGCCAAGATAACGAATCAAAAAGCTCTCGTGGAGTGCTTCGTGGTCTTCACTACCAACTTCATCCATCAGCTCAAACAAAACTCGTAAGGGTAATACAAGGAAGAGTTCTTGATGTAGCAGTTGATATAAGAAAAAACTCTCCAACATTTGGACATCATGTAGCAGTTGAACTTTCGGCTGAAAATAAAAAGCAACTTTTAGTGCCTAGAGGATTTGCTCATGGGTTTGTAGTGCTTGAAGATGATACTATTTTTGCTTATAAAGTAGATAATTACTATAGCCCAGAAAATGATAGAGGGATAGCTTTTGATGATAAAAATTTAAATATCAATTGGATATTGAATCACGATGAATTAAACCTATCAGCTAAAGATACCAAACAACCACTTTTAAAAGATACGAATGATTTATTTCTTTATGGAGTAAATTATTATGCTTAATATTTTAGTAACAGGTTCAAATGGACAAGTTGGAAGTGAAATAAAAGAACTCTCATCAAATTATCCATACAAATTTTGTTTTACAGATAGAAAAGAACTCGATATCTCAAATCTACAAGACATAAGAAAATATATTATTGAAAATAATATTGATACTATCATTAACTGTGCAGCATATACAGCAGTTGATAAAGCCGAAATCGAACAAGAACTTGCAGATAAGATAAATCACTTGAGTGTAAAAAATATAGTAATGCTATCTAATGAGTTTGGAATAAAACTTATACATATCTCTACTGATTATGTATTTGATGGTACAAATTTTAAACCTTATATTGAAAATGATACTACAAATCCTCAAAATGTTTATGGTCAAACAAAACTTGATGGTGAAAAAGTTATTTTAGAGTACAACTTAAAAAATTCTATCATTATAAGAACTTCTTGGGTTTATAGCTTTTATGGAAATAACTTTGTCAAAACTATGCTGAGACTGGGAAAAGAAAAAGAGTCTTTAGGTGTCATCTTTGACCAAATAGGAACACTGACTTATGCAAAAGATTTAGCAAAAACCATTCTTGAGATACTTTCAAAAATCAACACTCAAAAAGTAGAAATTTACAATTTTAGTAACGAGGGTGTAGTAAGTTGGTATGATTTTGCAAAAGAGATTATGAAGATGGCAAAACTTCCTTGTCAAATAAACCCAATAGAAACATATCAGTATCCAACACCAGCTAAGAGACCACATTACTCACTGCTAAACAAAAGTAAGATAAAAAAAGATTTTGGTATAGTTATACCATATTGGAAAGATGGATTGGATGATTGTTTGAGAAGACTTGGGGAGAGAAGATAATGGTAAATATAGAAGAATTGAAACCTTTAATAGTTGAAAAACTAAAATCACTTAATCCTGAACAAATTATATTATTTGGAAGTTATGCATATGGTACACCAACAAAAGATAGTGATATAGATTTGTATGTAGTAACAAATGACGATTTTATGCCACAAAATTGGAAAGAAAAACATATTATTACACAAAAAGTTTCTCAAAAATTAAAAGATATTTGTGAAAATTATCCTACAGATATCATAGCACATACAAAAGCTATGCATAAAAAATTTGTAGAGATGGATAGTATGTTTAGTAGAAAGATATTAAAAGAGGGGATTCAACTCTTATGAGAGCATTTACAAAAGAGTGGTTAAAAGCTTCAAATGATGATATGTTGATAATTGAACAAATCATAAATATAGAACATCTTACCCATATGGTTGCTTTCCATTCTCAACAAGCAATTGAAAAAAGCTTTAAAGCATTGATAGAAGAGTACGAAATAGATATTCCTAAAATACATAAGCTTATGAGACTAAAAAAAATATTATCAGATAAGTTAGCTATAGAAAATAAAATTTGTAGCCAACTCAATATAAATAAAAGCGAGATAATAAATGTTCAACAATAATAATAAAACAATACTTTTAACAGGAACAGCAGGATTTATAGGGAGCAACTTTGTACCATATTTCTTAGAAAAATACCCAGATTACAACTTAGTAAATCTTGATTTGCTCACTTACGCAGGGAACTTAGAAAACCTCACTGAATGTGAACAAAATCCACGATATAAATTTATCAAAGGGGATATTTGTAATCGTGAGCTTGTAGAGTTTATTTTTAATGAATACGATATAAGAGGTGTTATCCACTTTGCAGCTGAAAGTCATGTAGATAATAGTATCAAAAACCCAGGAGTATTCGTCCAAACAAATGTAAATGGAACTTATACCCTTGTCGATGTAGCGAAAAACTATTGGATGGAAAAACCATTTGTTTATAAAGAAGCTTATAAAAACTGTAGATTTCACCATATCTCAACAGATGAAGTCTATGGAACACTCACCCTTGACCCAAATGATTTGTTTACAGAAACTACTCCCTATATGCCAAACTCTCCATATTCCGCTTCAAAAGCTTCAAGTGATATGATTATAAGAGCATATCATGAGACTTATGGACTCAATACTGTTATCACAAACTGCTCAAATAATTATGGACCAAAACAACATGATGAGAAACTAATACCTACTATTATCAGAAATGCTCTCAAAGGAAACCCAATCCCAATCTATGGTGATGGGAAAAATATCCGAGATTGGCTCTATGTACTTGACCACTGTAAGGGAATTGATATCGTTTATCATACAGGTAAAACAGGAGATACTTATAATATCGGTGGGAGAAACGAAAGAACGAACCTACAAATAGTAGATAGAATTTGTACCATCCTTGATGAGAAAGTGCCACTTTCGTCATTGCGAGGAACGAAGCAATCCATAAAGTCTTATAAAGAACTAATAACTTTCGTAGAAGATAGAGCAGGACATGATAGAAGATATGCTATAGATGCTACAAAACTTGAAAATGAACTTGGATGGAAAGCAGATGAGAATTTTGATAGTGGGATTGTTAAGACTGTTGAATGGTATTTGAATAAATATGGGATAAAATTATAAATGGCACTTTCTCTAACAGCTGAACAAAAGTCTATTCTTACTATTTTTAGTGGAAATAGTCAGTATATTATT
>CAMCYC010000112.1 GCA_945883795.1 Sulfurimonas crateris
CCTCGCAAACTATTTTGAAAAGAGGATTCGAAAAAGTCGCTTGAGGTGGGTATCCCCTTTTCAGACTTTAAACGATAAGCCTTTCGCTATAGCTCTTAGAGTTGTTTAGTTAGGAAGCCCCCACTTCTTTAAGTGGGGGTAGTTCACAATGTTGTACACTTGATTGACACTTATCTCATTCATACAGATATTGTCTTGACAGTTTTTCATGACTTCAGTTTTATAACAAGGGCTACAAGCTTTATTTGCACTAATAATATGAACTTTATTCAGAGGTGTTTTGTATGGACCTGTAATATTTGCAGGAGTTGGTCCAATAAGTGCGAATACTTCGGTATTTACGGCAGAAGCTATATGGGCTGTTCCTGTATCTGTCGCAACTAATGCTTGGGCTGCATCTATAACGCCAATTAAATCTACTAAAGATGTTTTACCAACTAAATCTATAACCCCTTGAGGATAAGGTAAAAGTTTATTAAAAAATGGCTCTTCACCTTTATTCCCAATAATTACAATTTGTGTTTTTAGACTTAATTGTTCTATCAGTTGTATCCAACTTTTATTTTCCCATGCACGATAATTTAAGATGTTTCTTTTTTGATGAGAATTACTTGGACTAATAATAATATATTTTTGAGGTAAATTGTATTTTTTTAACACTTCATTTGTATCTGTTCCAATTAATTTTGGAAAGCTTTTTTGATAAATACTATTATTTATAATTTTTTTAAACATAAATTTTGTTATATCAACCATGTGAGTAAGGTCTAGAGGCACTTTGATATCCTCTATTAATGCACCTATTTTTTGATGAGCCTGTATATTTTCAACTAAAGATTTAAATTGTTTCCCGAATTCAAAATTAATTAAAATATCATAAGGTATTTTTTTTGATTCTTTTATAATCTCTTTTTTTTGAGAACTGAGCCATATTGGATATTTTTTTTGGCTTAATTTATAAACTTTACGAATTCTGTGGTCTTTATCAAATAACGAAGAGGTATTGGGAGTACAAACAAAATCAATAATAGTAGAATTTCCAAACTGCTCTTTTAATGCATCAATAACACTTGTTGCATAGACCAAGTCTCCTAGCGCTCCACATCTAATAATTAAGACTTTTGTCGTAACAACCATATTATATTACCTTGTCCAATTATTTTTCCGAAGCTCTTCTATATAATTTTGAATATTTTTAGTCGGCTTCCATCCAAGTGCTTCCGTTTTAGCAGTCATTACATCAGCTGTCATGCGATTTCCTTTTCGTTCTGGAAGTACTTCTATTTTACCACCAAACATTTGAGCAATCTCTTTAATGCTATAAGATTCTGGTGAACCAATCCCAAAATCATTGCCATAACCATTTTCACCAACTAAAATAAGACCACTGACAATATCATCAATATGGGTGAAATTTCTTTGTTGTGAACCAGGAGCAACGATTGTAAGTGTTTCATTATTTTTCATTTTTTCTTTAAAAAGGGCGATAAGTGTTGCATATTTACCTGTTTGAATCTCTCTATTACCATACACATTATAAAAATAGGTAATTGCATAAGGAACATTAAACCAAACTCCATAGTTTTCTACAAGTTCGGTATTAGTCGCTTTTGTCCATGCATAAGGGCTTGCACTTCTTCCAAGTCCGCCATCTCCAAACTTTGTACTACTTCCTGCATACACAATTTTTGCACCTGTTTTTCTCACGAATTCTAAAACAGCAAAAATCCCATCTTTATTGAATCTCCAAACTTTTTCTATATCATCAAAACTTTGCTCAACTCTTGAATATTCTCCCAGATGATAAACAGTGTGTGGTTCAAAAGTGATTAATTTGTCTATATCTACGGTCAGTCCCTCTATATAAGTGACATTTGCTACATGATTATTTTTACTACCTGTGAAATAGTTATCTAATGAATACACCTCATTATTTTCATCTTTTGCAAGTTGTTCACAAAGATTGCTCCCAATAAAACCTGCTCCACCTGTAACTAAAATCCGTTTTTTCATTGATGTCCCTTGGTAAAAAAGTGCAAGATTCTACTAAATTAATAATTAATAATAGTATAATTTTGAATGCAAAAAAATAATCATTTCTCATTTTTATTCAATTTACTTTTTCCTTTTTTAAAGTTATTTGTAATTGTATTGTTTTTAATGTCTTTATTAAGAGTTTATATTTTTTTTAGTTATAGTGCTCGTATTGAATATTATGTTTTAGAATTATTAAATACTTTTTGGTTAGGCATGAGACTTGATATCAGTATTTTGGCATATATTTTTAGTGTGCCAATTTTGGTGGTTTTTTTCGTTTGGGCTTTTAGATTAGAGCATTTTCATAAATATCTTCATCCCATTTTTCACACCTATTTTATCTTTCTTTTAACTTTTCTTGCGGTTATAACATTTGCCGATGTAGTATATTTTTCATTTTTTGGTAAACATGCAACTCTTATGATTTTTAGTGTTTTTGATGATGATACCAAAGCTTTATTTCAAACAGCTTTGGCAAATTACAATCTCCCTTTGGTTATATCTTTGGCGATGTTATTTCTTGCTCTTTTATATAGCTTTATTCTTCAAACTATTAAAAAAAAAAAAAGGTTTCATTTAGAATGGCAATTTCCTGAACAGATAATTTTTTTCTTTCTTTTAATCTCTCTTATTCTATTATTGGCTAGAGGTTCGCTTGGAATTTTTCCATTGGCAAAAGATGTATCAGATGTAAGTGCAGATACTTTTCTCAATAAGCTTCCTCAAACAGCAGGATATGCGATGCTTAACTCGTATGAACAATACATTAAAAGTAAATCTGAAAATTATGATTTGATAAAAAATGTTGGATATACTGGGAAAATTGAAAAAGCTTTTGAAGTTTATAAACAAAGTGAATATTTTGACAAAGCAAATTTTTTAAATAATCTTCTCCAGACAACTCCAAAAAATGAAATAATAGAGATGAAAAAGCCAAATGTAATTGTTGTTATGGTTGAGAGTTTTGGGATGCCACTCTTGGATTATCAAACTAAAAAGTTTAATATTTTGGGAAAACTTAAAAAACATTTTGACGAAGATATACTTTTTACAAATTTTATTTCAAGTTCAAATGGAACTATATCCTCACTTGAACCATTGCTTTTAAATATTACAGCAAGACCAAACTCAACCCCATTTGCACAAAGTCCTTATCTTAATACCTCATTTACACAAGCAAGTGCAAAAGTGTATCAAGATGCAGGGTATGAGACAAGTTTTATTTATGGTGGCGATTTATTATGGAGAAATGTTGGTGCTTTTATGTCCAAACAGGGGTTTGAACATGTGGAGGGAAGAGCAGTAATAGCCAATGCTTTGAATAGAGATACCAAATCAATTTCGCATCAATGGGGCGTTTTTGATGAATATTTACATAAATATGTAGAGCTAAAACTCCAAAATGCTACAAAGCCACAATTTATTTTCATGCTGACTACAAATAATCATCCGCCTTACACTATTCCCCGTGATTATAGACTAAACTCCTTACTGATTTCAAAAAATCTCAAGAATCATATTAGTGGAGATTTAGGACTTGCTAAATTAAGATTCAAAGATTACGCTTATGCACTTGATAGTTTGGGTAGTTTTATGAATGGGATTAAAAATTCATCTTTTGCTCAAAATACAGTGGTTGCAATTACAGCTGATAATAATACAATTGAGGGGATTATGAAGTATGATAATCACTACACACAAACAAAAAAAATCCCTTTTTATATCTATTTACCAGACTACTTAAAACCAAACGAGGAAATAGACACCACTGTGGCATCTTCGCATAAAGATATTTTTCCAACACTTTATAACCTTACTTTGAGCGATGTAACCTATACAGCCATAGGAACAAATTTATTAGATACACAAACGCTTCATTGTGGTTTTAATGATGAGGGAATTCTTATCACAAACGAGGGTGGTTTTAGAAATGGTAAAGCTATCACACAGAAACAAAAAAAGTGCCAAGAGTATTATAAAGCCTCTTTGGCAGTGACAGAATATTTAATCCGTTCACACAAAAAACAATAAAACATTTTAATTTTCAAAAAAAATATCAAGATTCTTTTAAAACCAAAATAGTATGATATAGTTGTGTAAATTGAAAAAAAAGGTTAAAAAATG
>CAMCYC010000113.1 GCA_945883795.1 Sulfurimonas crateris
AAAGAATCCAATTCCTATTTACAAGTGGTCAAAGTTATCTCAATTTCTATTTTATACTTTAATTTCAGAGATGGAGATGATTATATCTATTATGGAACCAATACCTTTTTAGGAAGTCATACAAAACATAATGTTCAAAGTAATAAACAACAAAAATTTTCTAATGTTCCTAATGTTAAAAGCCTATATCCTGAATACTATATTATTAAAATTAGAAACTTTGATGATAATATCAAAGATAACTTAGATGAATGGATAAACTTTTTAAAAAATGCAACAATCCCTGAAAATCCTCATGCAAAAGGTTTATTAAAAGCGAAAGAAACACTTGATGTTTTAAAAATGGATGCAAAAGAGAGAGCTGAATATGAACAATATTTAAAAGGGCTTCACGACCAAGCAAGTGCTTATGAATCAACTTATGTGGTTGGAAAGATTGATGGGTTAAAAGAGGGAATTGAGCAGGGAGTAAAACAAGGGATTGAGCAAGAGCTTGAGCAAGGAGTAAAGCAAGGGATTGAGCAAGGAAAAAATGAAGAAAAAATAAAAATTGCCAAAAATCTTTTAGATATTCTCGATAATAAAACAATTGCCCTAAAAATAGGGCTTGATGAAGATTTTATTGAGAGTTTGAGAGCAAAAATTTAAATTCGTTTCTGTGAACTACCCCCACTTAAAGAAGTGGGGGCTTCCTAACTAAACAACTCTAAGAGCTATAGCGAAAGGCTTATTGTTTAAAGTCTGAAAAGATAAAGATGATGAGAGTATTTTTTAATACTTTTAGCTAAAATACTTCTTGCTATAAAATAACAACTTTAAGGTGCTTTCTTATGTCTATGTTTCAACCCTCAATTTTAAAAAGTGTTTCTCAAGATGAATCTAAAATCGCCCTTAGGTGGGCAGAGTTTCAAAAATATTTGCAAAAGATAGATTATATTAAATCAGTCAAAGAAGAAAAATATCAAGAGGGTTTTTTAAAAGATATATTTGAAAACTGTTTAGGTTACACGCTTGATAGTACCAATCCAAATAATTTTAATCTTGAGAGAGAAAAGAAAAATGAAACAGATGGTAAAAAAGCTGATGGTGTTATTTATGTTAATCATGTGATTGTTGGCGTTATAGAACTCAAAGCTCAAGACACTAAAAACCTTGACAAAATAGAGACTCAAGCGTTCAATTATCACAACTCACATTCTAATTCAAAATATATTATTATCTCAAACTTTGACGAACTCCGTTTTTACATTGACAAAAAAACAGAGTACGAAAAATTTTCACTTTTTTATCTCACTTATGAATCATTTAAAAAACTTCATTTACTATTGTCTTATGAAAGCATAAAAGAAAATATTCCTCTTAAACTCAAAGAAAAAACCGCTTCATTTGAGCAAAATATTTCTAAAAAACTCTATAAAGATTTTAGTGCTTTTCGTACAAATATTTTTGAAAATATTATAAAAAACAACAATTTGGAGAAAGCACAACTTCTAAGACTTACTCAAAAGCTTTGCGACAGAATTATATTTCTTTTATTTGCTGAAGATAGAGGACTTTTAACTCCAAACACTATCAAAGAGATAAGAGAGCGACATCAAAACGATGGTTTTGGAGACAGAACCATGTACGATTATTACAAGCTTTATTTTAATGCAATCAACAAAGGAAATGAAAAGCTCAATATTCCAAAATATAATGGTGGTTTATTCGCAGAAGATGCCATTCTTGATGGTTTGATTATAGATGATTTTGTGCTTGACATGGCAGCTCAAGAACTGAGTAATTACGATTTTATGAGCGATGTAAGTGTCAATATATTGGGACATATTTTTGAGCAAAGTTTAACTGATTTAGAAGAGATAAATGCCTCAATAACTCATGAAGTATTTGATGCAAAAAAAACAAAACGAAAAAAAGATGGAGTTTTTTACACTCCAGAATATATCACAAAATATATAGTCGATAACACTTTAGGTAAACTTTGTCATGACAAAAGAGAAGAGCTTCATCTTCTTGAAATTGTAGCTCCAATCAATTCAAAAAAGCCCACAAAACAAGAGCAACAAACAAAAGAAAATTTAGAAATTTACAGAAATTGGCTCTTACAATTAAAAATCTTAGACCCTGCATGTGGAAGTGGAGCATTTCTCAATCAAGCCCTGAATGCCTTGATACAAGAGCATCAAACTCTCCAACAAGAACTTCTTCTCATGGGCGATATTACCGCTTATTATGAGATAGAAAAAAGCATTTTAGAAAACAACCTTTATGGTGTGGACATTAACGAAGATGCAGTAGAAATTGCAAGGCTAAGTTTGTGGCTAAGAACTGCAACCAAAGGACGAGAGCTTACGACTTTGGCGGATAAAATTGTTTGTGCGAATTCTTTGCTTGATATGCCATTTAGTGAAAACTTTTTTGATATTGTGATTGGAAATCCGCCGTATTTTAATATTCAAACATTAGGAGCGAAATCCCCAATCGCTCAAGCCATTCAAAATAAATATCCTGAAATTTGGCAAGATAAAAGTGATATTTTGTTTTATTTTATAGCTCTTGCTATTAAAATGACAAAAAATAAAGTTAGTTTTATTATTTCAAATGCCTTTATGTTTTCAGACAAAGCACAAAAATTGAGAAATTATATGGTTGAAAATACAACGATTTTAAAAATGACAAATTTTGAAAAATATATGGTTTTTGAAGATGCTTCTATAACATCAGCTATTATTGAACTCAATAAGCTAAAAACAGATAAAAGAACACTAGCCTACAACTTCAGTGAGAAAAATTATATACAATCTGATGTATTTGATATTTTACAAAATGAAAAAAATTACTTTGAAGTAACTCTCAAAACAGATAATGTATTCGCATTGGTAGATGATAAAATAAATGCAATTAACGAGAGAATTGATGGAAAGCTAAAAAAACTTGATGAATTATTTAAACTTGGAAAAGGTATGGAAACAGCAGCTGATAGTGTATTTTTATTTAAGAATTATCCAAATCATTTTCCTCAAATTTTTATCAAACAACGAGCATCAGGAAAGAATATAGAAAAATATATTATCAATGAAACACAAGAATTTATTTTATATTTTGAAGATGTATCAACTTTTGAAGAATTACCACTTTCAATACAAAATCATCTTTTAGAAAATAAAGAATTTTTAGAGAATAGAGCACAGATTAAAAGAAGCCCAACTTCTAGTTGGTGGAAATATACTTTTCCAATACACAAAGAATTTTATAGTAAAAATAAATTATTTTGTAGTAGAAGAGCATTTGAAAATATTTTCGCAATAGATACAAGTAATGAATATTTAGCTTTTTCAAATATGACTACTATTTTTGATACAAATGAGAAGTTAGATTTAAAATATTTAATGGCTTTATTAAATTCTAAAGTTCTTAATTTTCGTTATAAATCACTTGGAAAACAAACGGGCGGTGGTAGTTTTGAATATTTTCCAAATGGTGTAGGAAAATTGCCGATTCCTGAAATTGAAGAAGAAAAACAACAACCATTTATCAAACTTGTCGATGAAATTTTGGAAGCAAAACAAAAAATCAAAGATTATAAAATCTTACATAATGAAGCCAAAAGTATAAATAATTTTGATAGAGAAATTGCACTTAAAAAAGAACTTCAAATGTTAGAAAATATATGTAAAACTAACGAAAAAACAATAGATGCAATGGTCTATAAATTGTATGATTTGAGTGATGATGAGATTAAAATTGTAGAATCCAATAGTATAAAAAAATGAAGGAGTGAACTACCCCCCACTTCTTTAAGTGGGGGTAGTTCACTAAACAGAATAGTTACAGTATTGAGTCATTTCAAAATAAGCTATAATAAACACTAAAATCAAAAAAAAGAGGACACAATGCAATCCTTAATAATTAATATCCAAAATGAAAGTTTGGTTGAAAAAGTTATTTGGCTACTTGAGCATTTTAAAAATGATGGTTTAGAGATAGTTTTAAAAGAAGATATTGAAGATTTAAAGCTTTTAAGTGCAACAAGAAATGAAGAAAAAATCTCTTTTGAAGAGTATTTGAAAAATGAAAATTGAGATTAGAAAAAGTGCAATTAAAGATTTAAAATCTATAAGTGAGCCGTTTAAAACAAAACTTCATTATAAA
>CAMCYC010000114.1 GCA_945883795.1 Sulfurimonas crateris
GGTCGTTTTTGGATGAGTAAATCTCAACAGAATTTTTTAGGCAAAGGTCGCATAGAACTTTTACTTTTAATAGAAGAAACAGGTTCTATTACAAAAGCTGCAAAAATGATGAAAATGAGTTATAAAGCAGCTTGGGACAGTGTTGATATTATGAATAATCTCTCCGAATATCCTTTAGTAAGCCGAGTAAAAGGTGGCAAAGGTGGCGGTGGCACAGAGCTGACACCTTATGCCAAAGAGCTTATAACAACCTATAAAATTCTCCAAGAAGAGCATCATAACTTCTTAAATAATCTCTCAAAACGGTTACAAGAAAATAATGGACATTTTAAACTTTTAGAGAGCATGAATGTTCGAATAAGTGCTAGAAATCAGTTAAAAGTAAAAGTTACAGATATTCAAAAAGGCTCTGTTGCAAGTGAAATTTTTCTCCAGCATCATGAAACAGAACCATTCATGGCAATTATCACAAACGATTCATTAGAAATACTTGATTTACAAGTAAATACACAAGTCCATGCTATGTTTAAAGCCAATGCAGTCATAATCAGTACAAATAAAGAATTAAAACAACATGATAGAAACCGTTTTATTGGAGTCGTAAACCGTATAAGCCGTGGCAACTTTGATGCAGAAGTTGTTGTAGAACTCCATGGAAACGCTACCATTTGCTCGACTATGGCTATTGAAACACTTGATGAACTCCAGTTAAAAAATGGGATGGAAGTTGTCGCATTTTGTAAGCCTACGAGTATAATTATTGGTATTTGGTAGAATACAAATTGCATTTTCTTTTTTCTATCGATATATATTTATATATATGTCGAAATTTAATAAATCACAAAATAGGAGGAAAAATTAAAGAGTTTACACAATAAACCTTGCAGCTGTAACTGCAAGATGAATATTTTAAAATAAACAATATGAAGTATAACAAAAATATAATAAAGGAGATTTATGAATAGCAGAATAAAATTAAGTAGAGTTGCTACAACTGCCCTACTTCTTGCAACAATAGCATCTGCAAGTGATGATGTTCCAAAACAGGCATTAAAAGGGGATTATCAATTAGTGTATAATCAAACAGCACAAACAGTTGATAATTTTACAGATATGTTGAAAAATGGAGTTTTTTATGGGCGACTTCGCTCCAATACATTTATGTACAATTGGGAAAAAGAGTCGGCTAAACAAGAAAATCACTACGCAAGTGGCTTAGGTGGTTCATTAGTATATCAAAGCGGTGTTTACCATAATTTTGATTTTAGAGGAGCGATTTATTATAGTCATGGATTTACAAATATGGCAACAGACAAAGCATCTCTCATCAAAGCAGGTTCTGATGTGTTCAATCGATTTGATTATAGCAATATAAATTCCCAAGATTTAGGTACGCTAGGTCAAGCATATATCCGCTACAGTGGGCTAAAAAATAGTGATATAACAGTTGGTCGCCAACTTGTAGAAACTTTTTATACAGCCTCAAACGATACAAAAATGGTTCCAAATAGTTTTGATGCTATTGTACTCTCAACCAATGCAGTTGCACAAACATCTATCAAACTTGGTTATTTAGCCTCAGAGAAGCTTCGTGGACATACAGATTCCCATTCAGTTTTGATGTATGGAGATGCAAGTTCATCATCATCACTTAACCCTTCATGGGATGAAAATGATGATACAGCTATGCACAAAGGGCTTACATATACAAGATTAAAAACAGCTGGAATCAGCACAGAAGCACCTCTTATAGTTGGAGATGTTCACAATAAATCAGTTGAAAATCTTTTGCTTGATGCTTCATTTTATACAGTTCCTGAGTTATTATCTCAAGTGATGGCAGAGGTAAATTACAAAATCAATATGGGAGCTTTCTCGTTAGCATCTGGTATTCGTTACATTAAACAGTTTGATGATGGTGCGGGTAAAGTTGGCGGAGCTGCATACAGTGGCACTCTTGCTGGTAAAACAGGAGCAAGTGGAGGATACAAAGAGGCAAATTCTCTTGATTCACAGATGGTTGCGACCCGTTTAGTTGGAGGTTATGGCAATTATAATCTTAATCTTGGTTACTCTCAAGTTTTTGATGAAGCTGACCTTGTTGCCCCATGGCGAGGGTTTCCAACTGCTGGATATACCCGTTCTATGGCAAGATATAATTGGGTGGCAAATACAAAAAGTTATCGTGCAGAACTTATGATAAACAATAATAAAACAGGTGTTTATAAAGATGTCATGATGCAGTTGTCTGCTTTGCACACAGATGCGGATGAGGCAAAAGGGCAGTTTGATGAAAATTATTATTATGCTGGATTTACTCAAAATCTTCCTATGATGCCAGATTTACAATGGCGTTTTAGAATTGGATATCAAGATACAAAAAAAGTGGATGCAAGTGGAACGGATAGCCGTTTTGAATTAAACTATTTATTTTAAAAGGAAAAAAAGATGATGTTAAGTGCTCGTAATCAAATTGATGTGACCGTAGAAGAGGTAAATAATGGTGCTGTAAATGCTTTTTTGGTCTTAACAACAACACATGGAACAAAAATGTATGCGTCTATCACAGAAAGCTCTACAGAGAATATGAATATTAAAGTTGGTGATAAGGTAATTGCCTTTTTTAAAGCCTCTCATGTACTTATAGGTGTTGGCTGGTCAATGCCAATTAGTGCTAGAAATAAACTCCAAGGTACCATAAAAACAATTCGCAAAGGTGCTGTAAACTCTGAAATATCTGTCAAACTACCAATCGGAGATATAGTAAGTTCTATCATAACTAATGAAGCAGTAGATGAGATGGCTTTAAAAGAGGGTGATGAAGTTGTTGCGATTATAAAATCATCTGATGTCATGATTGCTAAATAATTCAAAGGATACACAATGTTAAAAAGAATAGTTTTAGGCGTTATTGTTTTAAGTATGAGTTTGTTTGCACAACAGATTAAAGTATTCTCAGCAAGTAGTACAAAACTTGCTATGCAAGAGATTGTAGAGAAATTTCAATCAACAAATCCAAAAGATGAAATTGTTGTAACTTATAATGCAACAGGCAAAGCGTATGCACAACTCTCTAATGGGTTTGAATATGATATTTTTATAGCAGCAGATAGTCAATATCCAGCACAAATTGCCAAAGATGGTAATGCAATTACACAGCCAAAACTCTATGCCATGGGAACTGTAGCACTCTATAGCACTGATGCTACTTTAATAAAACTTGGAATAGATGCCCTAAAAAGCGATAAAATCAAACACATCTCTATCGCAAACCCTAGACTAGCTCCTTATGGAGTAGCAGCTCTAGAGATTTTGAAAAATTATGGTTTAGAAGAGCTAACGAGTAAAAAGCTTGTCCTTGGTGATAATATTGCACAATCTGTTCAGTTTGTAGATAGTGGTGCTGCGGATATTGGGCTTGTAGCTTTTTCACTTATTAAAACCACTACAAAAGAGAGTCAATATAAAGTGTTAGACCAATCAAAATATTCACCTATGGAACAATCATTTGTTATCACAAAATATGCAAAAGATAAAGAAATTGCTTTTAAATTTGCTTCATTTCTAACTTCAAAAGAGTCGCAAGAAATATTTCAAAAATATGGCTTTGGGTCAATTGATAAGTTATGATTTATGAATTAATTGCTGATGATGTCGGTTTTTTGGATATTACAACTAGCGGATTACATATATCGCAAAAAAAGGAACTATGGAGTTTCTTACAAAGCATGAATGTGTCATTTGCGGTATAGAACATGCAAAAAAAATATTAACAAACCTTGAATTAGAGTATAAATGTTTTGTAAAAGATGGAGATAGGGTATCAAAAGATACCCTGCTCATCTGAGAGCAGCAAGTAAACAACATCTATTTTTATTAACAGCTTTCCCGACTTCACCTATAAAACCGTAAGAATCCCAATAAACAGGGCTTTGTTTAAAAATTTAGGCACTACGCAATATGTATGGTTTTTCATGTACTATAACCTCCATGAGCTTATAAATCTTTTTAGCATCACCTGATACTTTAGATGGCATTGCGAATCTTTTCTTTGTTTTTGTATCGTAGAGTATGCTTACCTGTATAGAGAGAAGAATCTTTCTAATTTTTTCAGGAGAGAGTGCAATATATT
>CAMCYC010000115.1 GCA_945883795.1 Sulfurimonas crateris
CAATGTTGCACCCCAACACGAGCATATAAAAGTCTAAAATAATCGTATATTTCAGTAATAGTGCCAACAGTTGAGCGGGGATTTTTAGAAGTTGTTTTTTGGTCTATAGCAATAGCTGGAGTAAGCCCCTCTATTTTATCGACATCAGGTTTTCCAATACGGTCTAAGAATTGTCTCGCATACGAAGACAAAGACTCCATATATCTTCTTTGCCCCTCTGCATAAAGTGTATCAAATGCCAAAGTAGATTTTCCACTTCCACTCAACCCTGTAAAAACAACCAACTCATTTTTTGGAATATCCAAAGAAATATTCTTTAAGTTATTTTCTCTTGCACCTCTAATTTTAATTAAATCTTTATTTTTCATCTGTTTGTGGCTTTCCATACTCTAAAAGAATTTTTTCTTTATTGTAGGGTAATCCAACTGAAAAAATTGCCAATATTTTCATCATGAAATAATTTATTATTTGTATTTCTGATAATTAACGCTTTTGTAACAGTTTAAAAATATAATTTCTTCAATTTAAATAAAGGAATTTTATAGATGAAAAAATCTATGTTAAGTAAGCTAACTTCAGTATCAACTATTTTAGCAATGAGTGGATTTATATTTGCAGGTTGTGGTAGTAGCAGTAGTGATACTACTCCACCAGCAACAACTGAAAAAAGTGTAGCAATCGATTTTCGTTCTATTGTAGGTACTCAAGGTGATGTGACTTGTTCAGAAAACAATGTTACTAAAATTTATACTGGTTTAGGCAATACAACTGCAAATGGAACAATTGCAGACTTTAGATATTTTATTTCAGAAGTTAAACTCAAAATGTCAGATGGTACAACAAAAGATTTAGTCATGACTAACAACGACAACCAATATCAAAATGATGTAAATGGTTCTGTTGCATTATTAGATTTTGAAGATGCTACTGGCGATTGTACTGGGAGAGGAAATAGTGTAGAAACTTACAAAACTATTATAGGTACAATTAATTCAAGTGCTTCAATAAGTGGTTTAGAATTTACTATTGGTGTACCTTTAGCATTAAATCATGTCGAGTTTCCAGCAATAAAAGCTCTCACAGCGACATCAATGGCATGGAGTTGGGCATCTGGTAGAAAATTTACGAAACTAGAGGTAAATCCTGTAGATTCAAACAATACAACTGGTGATATTTTCAACTTTCACTTAGGCTCTACAGGTTGTTCTGATTCTAATGCAGATGGTATTACAGATAATTGTTTGCAACCAAATCGTGTAAAATTAGTATTTGATAACTTTAATCCTGCAACTCAAAAAATTGTACTAGATTATTCAAAACTTCTTACTCATGTTGATATTACTACGGATGCTGGTGGTGCAAAAGGTTGTATGAGTGGATTAACTGACCCTGAATGTATGTCAACTACTGGCAAAATGTTCAATGTAATTGGTTTAGATGATGCAGGCATACAAGGAACATGTATCGCTGGAGATTGTACTCTAAATCAACAACTCTTTAGTGTAGAATCAAAATAATATATGAAAATTAGCGTTAAATCTTTAGGTTTAATTGTACTTTTTGCTCTTGTGATAGTTGGATGCGGAAGCTCTACAACTATCACAGAATCAGAATCTACTTCAACGGGGTTTGAATGGGACTTACCAAACGGAGTTTTTGCTCCAAGAGTTCCTGCTGATAATCCTATGACACATGAAAAAGTTGCACTAGGCAGACACCTTTTTTATGATACACAACTCAGTGCCAATCAAAAACAATCATGCTCTTCATGCCATTTACAAAAGTTTGCTTTTTCTGACCATAACAATGTAGGGATTGGCTCTACAGGTGAACATTCATTAAGAAATCCAAATAGTTTAACAAATACAGCTTATTATACATCTTATAGTTGGGCAAACCCTGCATTAGGAACTTTAGAGCGATTTATAATTATGCCCATTACTGGTGATTCGCCTATAGAATTAGGGATAGTTGAAGAAAAACAAATTGAAGTATTAAGCAGATTTGAAAATAATGAAACTTATAGGGTAATGTTTCAAAAAGCTTTTCCAGAAGTAGCCAACCCTTTTACATTAGAATATATTGTCAAAGCCCTAGCTACATTTAATAGAACTCTAAACTCATTTAACTCCCCTTATGATAAATATTTAAGAGGGGATAAAACTGCTTTGAGTGATTCCCAAAAAAGGGGAATGGATCTGTTTATGAACGAAAAAGGGGAATGTTTTCATTGTCATGATGGTATCCGATTTAGTGACTCTACTGCTGATGAAAAAAGCTTTCATGTAGTTCAGTTTTTTCATAATATAGGTTTATATAATGTTAATGGAACAAGCTCTTATCCTGAGGGAAATCAAGGTTTATACGAAATTACTCTGAACAATATAGATAAAGGTGCATTTAAAACACCTACTTTGCGTAATGTTGAACTTACATCTCCTTATATGCATGATGGTTCTATGGCTACTTTGAGAGAAGTAATTGAACTCCATAGCAATGGAGGTCGTAACATAATAGATGGTAACAATAGCGGTAATGGGGTTAATAATATTTTTAAAAGTGATTTTATCACTCTTAAAAATTTTACAGAACAAGAAAAAAATGATTTGGAAAATTTTTTAAAATCACTTACAGATAGAAAGTTTATCACCAATCCAAACATTTCAAATCCATTTAAGGAAAATTAATGCGTATTTTTCTATCAATATTTATAACTGTCTCTCTATTTGCACATTCAACTGTGGAAAAGCATAAATTAAATGAAGAACTTTTGAATTATGGTATTTTTACAAATATGTCATACAGAGATAAAGACCTTTATCCAAAAGGTATTGAAGGCACTGTTGGTTATGAAAATCATGGGAAACTAAAAGCAGGAGAAATTAATCATATTGGATTTTTTGCTCATGGTAAATATGAATCAAATTTTCTTTATGGTATTGAAGTAAATCGTCATGTGGATGCACCTTCAACGATTGATAGTTATTTAGAAAAATTTTATGTAGGCTATACAAACGAAAATTATTCTGCTGTAATAGGACGAGATTATAACAATATATCATTTTTAAAAGAACAAGCATGGGGCTATGGCTTTGCACAAATGCCCATTGCGATAGAATCCTTTGTTGATAGTACTTACATTGGTGATGGAATTTTTGTTGATTACAAACTTGATAATTTTAAAACTTATTTGGATATGACAAAAGATAAATACAATCAGATACCAAGAGCAACACTAAAAATCGAGTATAACTTCAACTTAATAAAACTTATAAGTTATCTGCAACTACGAAATAGTTCTCAAATGCGAGTTGATTATGCAACAACAAAACATACTCATGCAAATCAAAACGGCTGTAATAATCTTAGTCAAAATGAAAGATGTGTTGAGAGAAAAAATCAAGTTTTTGGTTTTGGTATGAATACTAAGATTAAAGCCTTTGATATTCAAAGTGAATATATACATTTAGATACACAAGGTTCAATATCTGATAATCATTATAAAATTGATAGCCATAACAAAATAGATACGCTCTATTTGCAAATGCTAACAAGATATGAAAATATACTTTTTGGACTGAGAAGTGAGTGGTTTATGTTTTCAAACAACTATACAGGCGGAGGTGCTACTGAAGTCGCAACTCTTTTAACCAGCAATAATTCTAGTAATATTCAAAACTTACAAACTATCATGAGTGGTTATGAATTCAATAAATACAATAAAGCCATTATCCAAGTAGAACATTCTCAAGATGATTGGGCAGTGCGACTTAACTATGCTCTTACATTCTATGATGGTTTTTAGAAAAAAACAACCTTAATTTGACATTCGATATATAATTTGGTATATTTCGTAATCTATAAAATTAACAATGCGAGAATAGCATGGATAACACACTTCAAGGTCGTTTTTGGATGAGTAAATCTCAACAGAATTTTTTAGGCAAAGGTCGCATAGAACTTTTACTT
>CAMCYC010000116.1 GCA_945883795.1 Sulfurimonas crateris
CAAACCGCCCTTGTAAAGCTAAACCCAACACTTCCAATAACTGCCATAGATGAAACGATACACCTACTCAAAAAACCACAACATGCAACTCTTATCCAAAACAATCGTACTTTTCACCAAATGCTTCTTCAAGGTGTGAGTGTTGAGATAAAAAACGGTGACGAGAGCAAAGGTGAAGTTGTCAAACTCATAGATTTTCATAATTTACATGCTAATGATTTTTTGGTTGTTAATCAGTTTACTATCAAAGGGACAAAAGGCAACAGAAGACCAGATATTGTTGTTTTTATAAACGGACTCCCAATAGTGGTTGTTGAGCTAAAAAATCCAGCAGATACAAATGCTGATATTTACAAAGCATACAACCAAATTCAAACCTATAAAGATGAAATAGAAGACCTTTTTGTTTACAATGAAGCACTTATCATTAGCGATGGTATCAATGCAAGAGTTGGCTCACTGACAGCTACAGATGAGCGTTACATGTACTGGCGAACTATCAAAGATGAAAATGATAAGCCAATTTTGGAATATGAACTAGACACACTTATAAAAGGTTTCTTTGACAAAGAACATTTTTTAGATTACATCCAAAGCTTTGTACTTTTTGAAGATGATGGAAAAAATATTATTAAAAAAATTGCAGGGTATCATCAGTTTCATGCAGTAAGAGAAGCAGTACATTCTGTTATACAAGCCTCAACTGGTGGAAATAAGAGAGGTGGTGTTGTTTGGCATACACAAGGGAGCGGAAAATCTATAAGTATGGCTTGTTTTGCAGGAAAGCTTATTAAACAACCACAAATGAAAAACCCAACACTGCTGATAGTGACAGATAGAAATGATTTGGACGGTCAGCTCTATGCAACATTTTCTAGTGCGAAGATGCTACTAGGTCAAGAACCAATCCAAGTTGATAGTGTAAGCGACTTAAGAGAGATATTAAAAAACAAACCATCAGGTGGGATAATCTTTACAACCATTCAAAAGTTTGCACTCCAAAAAGATGAAAGTAGATTTCCAGTTTTAAGTGAGAGAGACAATATTGTTGTCATGGCAGATGAAGCCCATAGAAGCCAATATGGATTTGATGCTATGCTTGATAACAAAACGGGTCATTTTAAATATGGATATGCACAACATCTAAGAGATGCAGTTCCAAATGCTACATTTATAGGCTTTACAGGAACACCAATAGAGAGTGCAGATAAAGACACAAGAAGCGTATTTGGTGATTATATTAGTATCTATGATATTGAAGATGCTGTAAAAGATGGTGCTACTGTTCCAATCTATTATGAGAGCAGACTTGCAAAGTTAGATTTAGATGCAAAGGTACTTAAAGAGATTGATGCAGAAGTGGGCGAACTTGTCGTTAATGAAGAGTTAAATGATAAAGAAAAGTTCAAAAGTAAATGGAGTGCCTTAGAAAAGCTTGTTGGTTCAAAGCCGAGGATACACCAAATTGCAAAAGATTTAGTACAACACTTTGAAGATAGAACGGCTACTATAGAGGGCAAAGGGTTAATAGTTGCCATGAGCAGACAAATAGCAGTAGATTTGTATGACGCTATAGTTGCTTTGCGTCCACAGTGGCACAACGAAGACACAAATAAGGGTTTTATTAAAATCATCATGACAGGTAGTGCAAGTGATGATATAAAGCTACAAAAGCATATCTATTCTAAAGCGACAAAAAAAGATTTAGAAAAACGGATAAAAGACCCAGAAGATGAGCTAAAACTTGTAATTGTAAGAGACATGTGGCTCACTGGGTTTGATGCACCAAGTCTTCACACTATGTATATTGATAAGCCTATGAAGTCGCATAATCTCATGCAAGCAATAGCGAGAGTTAATCGTGTCTTTAAAGGTAAAAATGGAGGGCTTGTTGTTGACTATATCGGCATAGCTAATGAGCTTAAATCT
The DNA here is from genome assembly GCA_945883795.1 of Sulfurimonas crateris. Lineage (GTDB taxonomy): Bacteria > Campylobacterota > Campylobacteria > Campylobacterales > Sulfurimonadaceae > Sulfurimonas > Sulfurimonas crateris_A. Next base: position 1,930 of record CAMCYC010000116.1, read on the forward strand.
GCTCTTAAAACCTATACTGGAGCTGGTGGAAGAGGAAAAGGAACAATTGATATTGGTGAAGCGTTTGCTGAGATGATGAAACGATTAGACATCGTAAGCAATCTGTACCATGGATTTGATTACAAAGAATACAAAACAAAAGCCCATATACTTTTAGCTCCTGCTGCAAATCATATACTTGGACTTGAAGATGGCAAACAACGGTATTTAGATGAAGTGTTGGCTTTGAGTAAAGCTTTTAGTTTATGTGGCACACTGGGCGAAGCAAAAGAACATAAAGAAAAGATAGCTTTTTTTCAAGCTGTTAAAGCTGTGATACAAAAAATTGGAGTGGTCAAACCTCCTAAGATTAAGATAAACAGTGTTATAAAACAAATAATTGATAATGCTTTAATATCTGAGGGTATTACAGATGTATTCTCACTTGTAGGACTTGACAAACCAAATATTGGAATACTTTCTAATGAATTTTTAGAAGATATAGCCCACATGCCACATAAAAATTTAGCCATAGAATTGCTAGAAAAATTACTCAAAGATGAGATTAAAACAAAAAGCAAAAATAATGTTGTACAAGAGAAAAAGTTTAGCGATAGACTTCAAGCGACACTTAGTAAATACCATAACCGTGCAATTGAGACTGCAAAAGTTATAGAAGAATTGATTCAAATGGCAAAAGATATTGCTATATCCATAAAGCATGGCGAAGAATTAGGACTAAACTTTGATGAACTAGCTTTTTATGATGCACTTGCCGAAAATGAATCAGCACTTAGAGAGATGGGCGATGAAATACTTAAAAAGATAGCCCAAGAGCTAACAAGTAAACTTAGAAGCAGTGTGAGTGTAGATTGGCAAAGAAGAGAGTCTGTAAGAGCTAAAATGAGAAATATAATAAGAATGATACTTAAGAGGTTTAAATACCCACCAGACAAAACGGCAGAAGCTCTGGATTTAGTGATGAAACAAACTGAAGTCTTAAGTGATGAGTGGAGTAAAAATTGAAAAAAAATCAGATTCTCTACGAAATAGCCCTTAAAGCCCTATTTTTTTTAAAAATCTTAAAATTTGTCTTGAGCTTACTTCCATTTTTTACACATTTTTATAAATCAAATTTAATAATATTTATTATATTAATAAAATTTTAAATAAAATAATTAATTTAAAATTTAAGCTATTTTCTTTAAACGCATATTGACATTTAAATAAAAGTTGTTCTAACTTAAATTTTAAGAAAAATTAATCCATAAAAATAGGTGTTTACTTAATATATTAAAATAAAATCGTTGTTTTTAAACTAATTTATTTTTTAAGTTTTAGAGGAGGAGACCTCAAGACAAATTTTTCAATAAATTAAAAAAAATAGGCTGTTTTGGGTGGTCGTCCTGATTACTTACTTGCACAAGTAAAAAATGAAACATCTTTTAAGAAATTTAAAAGAATTATTAAGTTTTATTCCACTACAATTACACTCATGTTGGTAACAAAAGGTCTGCCAAGTACCTACGCTGCACCAGCATCTAGCCCATTTATTCAAAGAAGTTGTCTTTGATTAAGTGGGCTTTCCTCGTTTAATACAATCTTTTTTTCTCTTTTTGTAATTTTTAAACTTTCTTTTGATAGAATCTCATCAAGTTATTATTCAGCAATATATTCAACGGAATAAATTGTTAAGTGAAGCAGCGTAAAACTTGGCAGTCTTACCCTTCACTCAATAACTTAGAAATCATTCTAAGGAACTATCATGTACCGTTTTACAACTCAAGGAACTCGCCACTTAACTTGTTAGCCGATACTTTTAAAGGGTGGGGTGCGAATCCATAAAAGGAGCAAAAGCGAAACGGACCTTATTTAAAACTTAAATACAATTATGCAGAATTAAAGTACCATCATATCT
>CAMCYC010000117.1 GCA_945883795.1 Sulfurimonas crateris
CCTGATATTGTGGTAAAAGGGAATGAATACGAAAATAGAGAAAATCCAGAATTAGAAATTATTTCTAGTTATGGAGGGAAACTTCTTTTTAGTTCTGGAGAGATTGGATTTTCTTCTCTTGACCTTTTAAAACAAGAATTTTTAGCTTCAAACTATACGGTTAAAAATAATTTTACCTATTTAAAAAGGCATAATTTTTCGTTAAATGATTTAAAAAATATTATAGAAAAATTCTCAAACCTCAATGTTTTAGTTATTGGCGATACCATTGTCGATGAATATATTACATGTGAGCCTCTTGGAATGAGTCAAGAAGACCCAACTATTGTAGTGACTCCACTTGCTACAAATAAGTTTATAGGTGGTGCTGCCATTGTTGCAAGTCATGCAGCAACGCTTGGGGCAAAAGTAAAATTTATCTCTGTTGTGGGGCAAGATGATAATAAAGTGTATGTAGAAGATGGTTTAAAAAAGCTTGGTATTGATGTTTTTTTATATGAAGACTCAACACGACCAACAACCCTAAAACAACGATTTCGTGCAAAAGACAAAACCCTTTTAAGAGTCAATCATCTCAAACAACATGGGATTAGTAAAGATATTCAAAAAAATATTCTTACTCAAATAAAAGAGTATATTCAAGATATTGATTTAATTGTATTTTCTGATTTTAGTTATGGTGTTTTGCCAAATGCTTTAATCGAAAATATCACACAATTAGGGCTTAAGTATAATATCCCCATGAGTGCTGATTCTCAAAGTTCTTCTCAAGTTGGAGATATTTCTAAATTTCAAAACATGACGCTAGTAACTCCAACAGAGAGAGAAATTCGCCTCTCATTAACCGATTTTAAATCTGGGCTTGTTGTGTTATCTGATAAATTAGCTCAAAAAACTGATGTAAAATATATTTTTACAACACTAGGAGCAGAGGGAATTATGCTTTATAACAGTGCTGATAAAATACTTTTAACAGATAATATTAATGCTCTAGGCACTATTGTAAAAGATGTAAGTGGTGCTGGAGATTCTCTTTTGATGTGTAGTTCTATGGCTCTTTGTGTTGGTGGTGATATTTGGCAAAGTGCCTATTTGGGTTCTGTTGCTTCTGCGATACAAATAAGCCGTGTGGGAAATATTCCAATTACCAAAGAGGAACTCTTGATGGAATTAGAATAATTAAACTCCCAATTGGGAGTTTTTTGAGTTTCATATTTTAAGATAACTCTCCATTTTTGTTATATACAAATTTACCATTTTAAGTAATTGTTGCACTAAAATTTTATCCACTTCTATCACTCTTTGAGGTGGATTTTCGAGACCTTGCGTATTGAATAAATCAAATATATAACTTAAAATAATTGGAAAATATTCATAATATACTTGTGCTAAATCAGAATGTGTTTTATACTCCATGTCGCCTAAATCCCAAGAAAGTTGCGATAAAGTATTCAGATATGCTTGAACATTTGCATATTTTTTCTTTTGATGTTGTTGAATTGTTTTTTTAAGTTTTTTTGCTTCTTTTATTTGATATTTTAAAATTGCTTTATCTTCTTCCCTAAATTCTGTAGAATCAATACTTTTTAGAAATTCACCGAGTTTATCAAAAATTTCTTGCTTGTTAAGCTTTGGCAACAAAGTCCAATCACGCTCCTCAAAATGTAAAGGTTCGCTTCCTTTGAGATATGCTCCATCACTTAAATTGTAAATATTATGTTTCTCTTTTTTTAGTGCATCTGTAAAAATTTCAAATTGTTCAATTGATATTTTATATACAGGCGTACTAGGTACTTTCTCTATTAAATTACCTTTAATATATTCAATAGAAGATGTTGTATTAAGAATAGTAGATTTATTATCAACTTTTCCTTGAGTTTGTCCAAAGTGAAAATCTGCATGAGACATTAATGTTTTTTGGTCTAGTGCTAAATCTATTCCAAGCATATATATATTTAAAGCTCCAAAAATCAAAAATAGTGCATAACTATATTCACCAACACTAGGGGCTGAAAGCCTTCCAAACCCTTTCTTATACATAGTTCCTTGTTCTATAAAGTAAATATTTGAACGCTCAAATCTATTTACTGTATTTTCATTAACATTTGAAGCAAGAATTACTTGAGTATTCTTAAAGTATTCTTTTGTATCGAGTCCTTCAAATAATAAAGCAGTTTCCTCGCCTGGATCAATATGCATAACAATATCTGGTGATATATTATTTTTATCTAATAATTTACAAGTTGAAAGTGGCGATATAATAATAAAACGCTCGTGATTTTCTTTCACCCATTCAATATTGTTAGAGGTTGATGGTCCTGAAAAAAGTAGTAAAATAGGTTTTTGAGCAAAAATAGTATTTTCATATAGCGTATTGATATTTAAAAAAGAATAACCTTGTGCGAGATATTTTGGTGAATTGATATAACGCAGAAGAATAGCACTGTAACCATAATTGATATAACTTTGTGAGAGAACATGTGATTGAAGTCTTTGAAGCTCCAATTCATAGTTATCAAAAAATGGGGAATGTTTCATGTGTAAATTATAATTATTTCCTTTATCTAAAAATTCGATAAAAAAGTTTTTTTCTTCCACAGCATCATCTGTGATAGAAAAATAAATAAAACGATTTTGTGCTAATTTTGCATAATCAGTTATAAACAAAGAGAGTCTAAATATCTCAATATTTTTTTCTTTAATGAAAAGCACTTGAGCGTGTAATTTTTCTATAATATTTTCAAGATGTAATCCCAATCCTATACCTAAAAAAATTATTTTTTTAACCTCTTGCATATAGCTTTCTGGCTTTGCATATTTAATAGAATAATTAATTATTTTAATAGTTGCCCAAAGATTACTATGAAAAGCAAGCTCTTTTTTATCAATCGCTTCTGCTTGTGCATCGCTAGCACGCACATACTGAAGTGCTTTAAAAACAGCTCCTATTCGTTTAGTATCAATCATATCTGTCATATGTTGTGCATGATGAATAGAATTTGTTTGATATAAATATACTTCACTAGAGAGTTCTTTTACATCAAAATACCCTTCATCTTTATATTCTAAAGAGTACTTTTCTTGATAACTTCCATTAGCTATTAGTGCATCTAATAAATTTATTTTTTTATAAAGTGCTTCATTATTGCTTTGAAGAAACTGTAAATTTTTTTTATAAGTTTCCATGGCTTGTACTTGTATATCTTGCATATTTACCCTTTTTTGATTGAAATTATATTTTGAATCTCGATTTGTGAAAGTGCATAACTCTCAAGCGTTCCAATATCTCTATGATACACATCATTTAAAAAAGTGTTTATTTTACCAAGAAATGCAGGAAGCACATCGTTACTAAAATCAATATTTTCTTTTTTTAAACTCTCTAAGAAATCAAATAAAGATGGCTCACAAATATAAACTGCACCATTTGCTAAGTTTGATGGGGGATTTTGTACTTTTTCATAAAATTGTTGCACTACTAAATTTGAATCCAATTCCACTATGCCGCAACTTGAAGGGTCTGGAGTTTTAAAAGTCATCATGGTTATTTCACACCCATTTGGTCTGTTGCGGTGTGAAGCAATAAAAGCATCAAAATCGCAAAAAGAGAGATTGTCTGCATGAATGAGCATAAAAGGCTCATCTTGAAAAAAATCTTTGTTTTTTAAAAGTGTTCCGCCAGTATTGAGTAACTCTTTTTCATAACTTAGAGTAACTTTGTCTTTATATTTTGAATTTTGTATAAAACTTTCCACTTGCTCATGAAAATAGTGGGTATTGATTAAAAACTCATCTATCCCTACGCTGCTCAAATT
>CAMCYC010000118.1 GCA_945883795.1 Sulfurimonas crateris
AAATCTGAAACACTTGTGGTATTACTTTTTGTTGCCTTTGAAACTCTATTTACAAAATCTTCTAAAAGTTTATGACTATTCACCGCTTTTTCATTTTCTCTTTTTCTTTTTATATATGAGCCATCTTTTTGTAATTCATACGCTAAAACATTATCAGCACACTGCAATTTTAAAGTTTGAATTATTTTTTCTTTTGAAATTTCATCTTTAATAGGTGTTAAAAGCTCAATTCTTCTCACTAAATTTCTTGGCATCCAGTCAGCAGAAGAGATATACACCTGTGTTTCATCATTTTTAAAATAAAATGCTCGTGGATGTTCAAGATATTTTCCAATAATTGAAATAACACTAATATTTTCACTCACACCCTCAACATTAGGTTTTAAACAACAAATTCCACGCACTATTAATTCGATTTTTACACCCGCTTGACTCGCTTTATAAAGAGCTCTAATAATATCTTCATCTACCAAAGAATTTATTTTTGCAATGATATGCCCCTCATTTGCTTGTTTTGTTTCATGCTGGATAAGAGCGATAATTTTTGGCTTTATTTGTGTTGGAGCCATGTAGAGTTCATTGAGACTTCCCTTTTTACTAAAACCAGTCAAAAAATGAAAAAAACGGGTTAAATCGTTTGTCACCTCATCTTTGGAAGTCATGTAACTAAAATCTGTATATATTTTAGCTGTTGCTTGATTGTAATTTCCAGTTCCTAAATGAGCATATTGTTTGAGTTTTCCCTGTATTCTACGAGTGATAAGTGTTGCTTTGGCATGAACTTTAAAACCTTTTATTCCATAGATTACATGTGCACCTGATTTTTCAAGTGCTTTTGCCCAAATGAGATTATTTTCTTCATCAAATCTTGCCTTGAGTTCAACCATAACAGTTACTTGTTTTCCAGATTCTGAAGCATTAATAAGAGCTTGTACGATAGGTGAATTTGTTCCAGAACGGTAAAGTGTCATTTTTATAGATACAACCGAAGAGTCTTTTGAAGCGGCTTGAATAAGCCTAACAACAGGGTCAAAACTCTCATAAGGGTGATACATGAGAACATCTTGTTTTTCCAAAGACGCAAAAATATCTTCGTTAGTATCAAATGGTGGTAAATTTTTAGGCTGAAATGGAGATGGTAAAAGATGGACAAAATTTTTATTAGAAACGATTTGCCAAAGACTTGAAAGATTTAAAAAAGTGTGTGATTTAAATATATCATCTTTGTAGATATTTGCATGATGATTAAAAAAGTTCACTATCTCTTCATCAGCATTTACACCCACTTCAAGTCTTACAAGTTCCCCTTTACGACGAAGTTTTAACCCCTCTTCGAGCAGTTCCATAAAATCATCCGCTTCCTCCTCTTCTATCTCCATATCAGCATTTCTTGTAACTCGAAACGAAGCATATTTGAGTAAAGTATATCCAGGAAAAAGGTCTTCAACATGTTGAGCAATTACACTCTCAATAGGGATATAAGTACTGTTATCAAGCTCAATAAATCTACTTAAAACTCTTGGAACACGAATAATTCCAAACCGTTCAATTGATGTATCATCACTATCGCTAAGTTTAACAATAAGCCCAAAACTAAGATTATTCAGGTGTGGAAATGGATGTGTTGAATCAATTGCAATAGGGATAATTACAGGATAAATTTGTTCTTGAAAAAATCGTTTTAATTGACTTTTTTCATTTTGAGTTGCTTTATCATATAATTTTACACGAAGACCTTCTGCTTCAAGTTTTTTAAGAACATCGTTTACAGTAAATTCTAAAACTTGTTGCTCTTTATGAAGATAAGTTCTAATCTCTTTTAGTTGCTGTAAAGGGGTGAGTTTGTCTGCACCTGAGACAATAATACCCACACTGAATAATTTTTTGAGTCCAGCAACCCTAATCATATAAAATTCATCTAAATTTGTTCCATAAATGGCCAAAAATTTTAAACGCTCTAGCAAAGGTTGTGATTCATCTTGAGCTTGTCGTAAAACTCTTGTATTAAACTGAAGCCACGATAATTCACGATTATTATAAAGATCTGGATTTTTAAGATTTAACATGTGTGGATTTCCTAATATAATGATTTTTCTATGAGGCAAAAATTATATCAAAATAGGGTTACGCTTTGGGAACATTATTTATTTAATTATCCCAGTCCCTTTATAATTCGCCACATGATAAATCGTAGTTCCATTTTTACGACCATAATATTTCATGAGTAATTTTTGAATAGTTGGCTCTATAGATGGCGTAAACCAAGCATTGTCACTCATAGCAATCACAAAATCAACATCTCCCTCATAAATCTCACTTCTTGTTGCTTCATAACAAATAGCATTTCGAAATTTTACCCCTTTGATAAGAAAATCAGTCGGTTTTTTGGCTGCTTTAAAATCCGCCTCTCCTGCAAAGAAAAAATCATTGATAAATTTTTGTGCAAATTTTGGCAATGGAATATACTCCCCAAATGGAACTAAAATCATTTTTTTAGCTATTTTGTACTCCCCATTTTCAAACATGTAAGTTACATTATAATTATATTTTTGAGTATGCAAAAGCGAACCAACGACAATAGAAATATCTACTGACCTGAAAAGGAGTTCTTGTAATAAATCTGAATTCTGATTTAAAAAAAGTGGAAATACTGATTCTGGCAATACAACAACATCATAATGTTCATCAATTGCCTTGTCTATCTCACTAAAAATCATCTCAATTGTTGGATAAAGGCTCTCTGGTAACCATTTTTTTTCTTGTTTAATATCCGTGGAAACAAGTTTTATTTTAAGTGGTGCATCTTTTTGCAGAAGTGGATTAAAATTAAATGCAAAAAAAATCAAACCAAGAGGTAAATATTTGTAAGGTTTTTGAATATAAAAAGGCAAAGAAAGAGCGAGTAAAACCAAGATATATTGGTACTTATCAATCCCAATATAACTCTCTACAAAAATGAGTTCAATTTGTAACCAATTCCAATCCAATGGATAAAAAAAGCTCAGTAAAAATAAGATAATAGCTCGTATATAGACCTTGTTTGTTAAAGCCAAAACCCCAAAGAACAGAGCATAAACAAATCCAAAACCTAGTGTTACAAGTGGAGTCATGTAACCTACACCCGTATACTTAAAACTGTATCCTATCCAATAAAACCAAAGTAAACCAATAAAAAAACCAGCAATTAAAATAACCCGTTTTGGAGAATAAAGCAAAAGGGCTAATGCACTTAAACCAGAAATTGTATTAAGTATTTTAAGAGTTAATCCAAAATGCTCAAAATAAATAAAAGCACTAAAGAGTACAGCAGTCAATGCTCCATAACTCACATCCAAGAGGATTTTTTGATTTTGTTTGAATATATTTCTATTTTTTACCATGCGCAATTATAGTCTATTTTAGAAATTTGTATTATTTAATTTGGGGTAACCATTCAGCACCCCTAAGGAATCAAAATTAAATAACTAATAATTTTTATACGCTACTTGGAACAGCAACATAATTCCAATCAGGTAAAAAGTCATCAAATTTAATGAGTGCAACCGAAACCCCCGCAGTAAAATATATAAATAAAATTTAACAAAAAAAGCTATATAATTAAAAAGTCAAAAATTATTGAAAGGTTGCACTCATGAAAAATATTAATCTAACGAGTCACTTGCAAATTAGCAAATATAACCACAATTTATGTAGAATTGAATTTTAAAAAGCCTTTTCAAACCCTATAAACAGTATAATTCTCTATCAAGAACAAAATAAAATTCACAAAATAGAAAAGGCTTTTTATGGAAAACATTGT
>CAMCYC010000119.1 GCA_945883795.1 Sulfurimonas crateris
ATATAATTGGCTTCTTCTTGGCTTATGCGACCATCTGCTTTGGCAATTTTGGCTAAAAGAGCAACTATAATACCATCTAAGCTACTCACAATTTCATCATAAAACTTTTGATTTATTCCGCTTATTTTGCCTCCACAGTTGGAGCAAAACTTTGATTGGCAACTATTTTTTGTAAAACACTGCGAACATGAACACTCCTTTTTTTCAGAAGAATAATTTTGTTTTGCCATTAAATTACCACAATTTTGGCAAAATTTATCGGTGCATAAACTTTGCACACCACAAACATTACATGTACAATTACTCATCTCTAAAACCCTTTTTTTTCATGTGTAGCACCTTTTTCAAAATCTTGTATGGTTTCGTTGATTGATTCTTTGATTATATTTGACAAGGGTTAGCCATTTATTACGCTAATAATAACCATATAATAAAGAGTACAATAAAGAGTACAATAAAATAATCTGCTTCCGTTGCTCTATGAGATTTCGTTCTCTCGTTTTCTTCTGCTTCTTTTTGAAGTCTAATTCGTTCTATTTCTTCTGCTTCTTTTTGAAGTCTAATTCGTTCCATCTCTTCTGCTTCTTTTTGAATTCTGACTCGTTCTTTTTCTTGGGCTTCTTTTTGAATTCTGATTCGTTCTCTTTCTTGGGCTTCTTTTTGAAGTCTGATTCGTTCTCTTTCTTGGGCTTCTTTTTGAAGTCTGATTCGTTCTCTCTCTTGGGCTTCTTTTTGAATTTTGATTCGTTCTCTCTCTTCTGCTTCTTTTTGAAGTCTAATTCGTTCTCTTTCTTGGGCTTCTTTTTGAGCTCTAATTTTTTCTTGTTTAACTCTTTCTTCTTCCAATTTTCGTTTAGCCATGAGTTCCTCTTTTAAACTCTGCACCCTAAACTTAATATACAAAGCTTTGGCTCTTTGCTCGTCTGCATCACTTTGAGAAAAAGCTTTTGCCCAAATTCCTTTTATGTAGCTTCTTGATTCCAACTCTTCCATGGCAATTTCATACAATTTTTCTTCATGTGTGCCAATATCTTGCTCTTTTTGGGTAGTAAATTTCATGCCACAATCTTTGCAAAAATTGGCAGTATCTTTGTTTATTGCTCCACAGTGTAAGCAAGTCATGTTGTATCCTTATTTGTTTTTGAGTAAAAAATGTTAGAAGTGGTATTTTAGTAAGTATTGGCTTATAAAAAGGTGTAAGCTACTTTTTTTATTTATAAATATTTCCTCTGAAATCTATATCTTCAAAGTAATTATATTACTATGTTATAATAGCCATAAATTAGACCTAAGAAGGGCAAATGATACAAAAAATTCATATTCAAAATTTTAAATCAATTTATGACTTAGAGATAGAAGTTGGTAGAGTGAACCTTTTTATAGGTGAGAATGGTTCTGGCAAGAGTAATCTGCTTGAAGCGCTTGTTTTTGTTTCTGCGAGTCAATCAAATAAATTGGATAATGAGTTTTTATTTTCTCGTGGAATACGAGTTACAGAGCCTCAGTTTATGAGGAGTGCTTTTAATAAAAAAGATATAAATAAAAATATTGCAATAATAATTTCTCATACAAGTAATGATTCAAATGAGTATGTTTTTTCAAATGATGATGCAGAATATTCAAAATGGGAAATAGTTCAATCTGGAGAGACAGTTGATTTAGAACTTACATCTGATATTGCGGACAAACTTGCAAATTATGCTAGAGAATCAGATATGGATGTAAGTAAGTTTATAGATAAATTAATAAAAAATTTCCATAATAGTTTAATTGATAGTTTCATAATTTATTCACCAGAAAATACAGCTCTAAGAATTTTTGATAAAGAGGGGCAAATTCAGCCGTTAGGTATAAATGGAGAAGGCTTATTAAAACTTTTAAAAGTGATTAAGAATTATGAAGATAAAACACATATTAAAACTATCATAAAAACATTGCAACTCTTTAACTGGTTTGAAGATATTAAAATACCGACAGATTTAAAATCGAATGAAAACAAAATCATTATAAAAGATAAATATCTCTATCAAGAGTTTGACCAGAGAAGTGCAAATGAGGGTTTTTTATTTATACTCTTTTATATTACCCTCATTGTGGCAAAAGAAACACCAAAAGCTTTTGCCATAGACAATATAGATGCTTCCTTAAATCCTAAATTATGCACAAAACTCATGACGATTTTAACAGATTTAGCAAAAAAATACGATAAACAGATTTTTTTAACAACTCACAATCCTGCAATACTTGATGGGATAGATTTAAATGATGAAGAGCAAAAACTTTTTGTAGTATCTCGTAATAAAGAGGGTCATACGAGAATGAAAAATATAACTGTTAAAGATAAGCCAAAATCATCAACGGATGAGCCGTTAAAACTTTCAGAAGCCTTTCTTCGTGGTTATTTAGGTGGATTGCCTAAAGGCTTTTAATGGCAAAGTTTGGATTAGTTTGTGAGGGTGTTACAGACCAAATTGTCATAGAAAATATACTCTGTGGATTCTACAAAGAGATTGATGATTTAGATGAAGAGATTCAAGCTCTTCAACCACCGTTTGATGAAACAACAAAAAAACAAGCTGATTTTGGGAGTTGGGGATTATTGCTTACATATCTCAGTGATACACGATTTCGTGATGATGTTTTAAATAGTGAGTATGTCATTATACAAATTGATACCGATGATTCACAGAAACCAAATTTTAATGTATCTCCTACTGACTCTGACAACAAAGAGTTGACAATAGAGATATTTGTTGAAAAAATAATTGAGCGATTAGTAGCTCAAATTGATAGTAAAGAAAGTTTTTATGAAGAGCATAAAGAGAAGATTATCTTTGCTATTTCAGTTCACTCTTTGGAATGTTGGCTTTTACCACTCTATAAGTCATACAAGACTGAAAAAATAATAAACTGTTTTGATAATCTTCAAAGAGAATCCAAAGAAATTAGTGTCAAAAAAGATTATAACACCTATAATAAATTAAGTAAACCATTTGTGAAACAAAAAATGCTTTTAAAAGTATCTTCTCAAAATAAAAGTTTAAATATCTTTCTCTCTAAATTACCTGTATTATCTTGAGTATATTTGTTTGTTCTTTTCCTCACTCCAATGCTCTGCGTTGGAATGCATATAATTCCAAGCTTCAGGCATATATGTATTCCCACGGAGACCGTGGGAACAAGTAAAAGTTGTATATTCTTTGATTAAATTGTCTATATCATTATCAGAGATATTTTCTGTATCTGTTTTTGAAAATATACTGAAAAATATTATCTCATCTTGGCAATTTAAATAATAGTACAATACTCTATACCCTCCACTTTTACCGCTTTTAGTGTCAGAATTTTTGAGTCGAATTTTGTAAATCTCTTTCTTAATAAAAATGCCATTTTCAGGATTTTCTTGAAGTGTCATCATTAAATCTGTCATATCATTTTTAATATTATGAAACCTTTTACTTAATTGTTTTAAGCTTTTATTGAAACTTGGTAAAGCAGAAAAATTAATCATCTAAACTTTTCAAAACTTCATCCATTGGTATGGTTTTTAATTGACCTTTTTTAACTAAATTGAGTTCATTAAAAGCTGTATTAATCGTATGAGTAACCTTGTTCATTTCAATAAAATAACTCATTTTTTCAATAAATGTTTTTTGATTTTCATTACATTCTTGATAATAAAAATTTTCTATAATTGGATTATCTATGGCTAAATTTAACATCATAACACCTTGTATTTATTTGTAATATTGTAGCAAAATATATAATTTTCGTAGTTTCC
>CAMCYC010000120.1 GCA_945883795.1 Sulfurimonas crateris
CTTCTCCAGTTCCAATATGAATAGGAGTTAGAGCTGTTAGTTTTAACTTAAAGCTATGAAGTTTTTCCATTAGTTTATTTCCTTGATAGGGATAACAATCGCATACCCTTGATGAATTGTTTGTTCATGACTTGAATGTCCTTGAATACTTTTACCAATAAAATCAATATTTTGTTGTTGTTCAAAATGTACAACTGCTCCAGTATCTGCTAAGAGTAAAGGTTTTTTAAAAGGATTTTTATTTGATAAAGATGCTCCATGTTTACCAAATCTTGTAAATGGTTCATAATAAATATCTTTAGCGACAATATTTTCTAAACTACTAGGACTTAGTGTTACAAATGTTTTTGAAGTGCTATTTTTCTTGACTTTTACAAGTTCAGAAAAAGAAAAAAAACCTTTTCCAATTGTTGTATTTTTTCCATAACCCATTTGTGACATAGTATGAAGTATCTGATGTAATTCCTCTTGAGTAAATTTTTCACTTATGGCAAAATAAACATCTTTTGGACTTAAACTTATTTCACTTTCACTATAAGGGGAAAATATCCCTTTGTCATCTGTGGTAAAAGTCTTATAATTAAGAGAATTTTTAACAGTTGCTAAAAGTTTATTAATATTTCTAACCTCTTCATCTGTTTTTGCATTTTTATAATTGCCATTTTGCAAATCTTCAATTTTTAACCAAATCTTTTTACGATTTGTTTTTTTTTCATCACTATTTTCTTTTAAAAGTTTACTTGGCATAGATGGTTTAGGTAAAAAACCTTTTGCAAAACCATCAGAGACAATTAAAAAAGGGTTGCTCTCGTAATTACTCAAAAGTTCATTTAATTTATTTTCACCAAATCTAAATCTAATAGACCAACATAATTGACCAAAGAGTGTGTCACCTTTTAATATTGTTCCAAAATTTGATATTGGAACAATAGTGGTTTTATAGAGCTGCATGATTATTTCCACTCTGTATTTATAAATGCAACCCTTCCATATCCACGACTTCCATTTCCACCTAAATAATCATTTTCAATAAGAGAAAGACCATTTTCTACCATAGCTTTAAACTCTTTCTCATTGTCTCCATTTTCTTCTATAACTTTAACTCTAATACTAAATGCAAACTTAACTCCAGCGGGAACTCTCTCTGTTTGTCTTGGATGTTCTGCTGTTCCTGATTGTCTATTGATAACATTTTCATATTTTGCTTCACTGACGATAAGTCCGTTGTCTATTAAAGAACAATCTCCAACACTAATGCGAGTAATGCCAAACATATTATCGCTACTGCTATCGCCAAAGAGTTTTAAAAGATTTTCTGCACTTTTTTTATCTGGTTCTGGAATCTTTGAAAGATTTTTTGAACTAAAAGGTTCTCCTTTACCATAGCTTACCAATCGATTATTCCATTCAAGCAAACTTCTCATTTTCCCTTTTAAGCTACTTCCTGGAATATATGGCTTTCCAGTGTTTATATCTTTAATTACTTGATTATCAATTCCGCCAATTTTCATAGTATCGTCTCCACCGCCTATGTGAAGACCACTTAGTAATTCAATTTGTCCGCTTAATGTAATTATTTTCATTATCTGTTTCCTTTATTATCTTTTTTAGTATGTTCTTCAATCCCTTTATGAAACCCTATTACTGCTTCAAAAAACAGTTTAAAATTATTTAAATCTTCTTTTTCTGATACAGCTAGAATACAATCTTTCATCATGCTAACAAAGGCATCATTAACAAGTTTGGCACCACCAGAATTTCTTGTACTTGCATAAGCTACTTTTGAATTTAACATTTTAATAAATGGTAAAATCTCCATTTTAAATGCTTCATTACTGAGTGCTTTTGATTTATTTTGATAATCTAAAACATAATCATAGAATTTGCGAATTTGGGTGTTTTTGACACCATTGCCTATATCTGTTGCATATTTGAGTGCTTTTGTATCAAACAAATCACCATTGCCTTTATTTCTATAATTTAAATCTATTGCCATTTTAATCTCTCCTTTTATAAATAAATTCACTTAAGAACATTTTTGTTTCTTGTGGATATTTTTCTATCATCTCATTTAAGGGATGTAAAATATTTGTGTATTTTTTATCCATATTTCTAACAAAACTATAAACAAGTTTTGATTTCCACATATTATTGATAGGGTCTTGTTTGACCAATTTTGACATATCGCAAAGGTCAAGCAAACGATATAAAAATGCTGTTTTTGTATCTTCTGTTTTAATATCTTTAAACACTAAATTTAATGTATTAAAAGTACTCAAATAAGTTTTCCACTTTACAGTTTCACGAAATAGTGAAATAGCATCTTTCTTATCATCTATCGCTTTTGATGCTTCAAGTAAATGTTCTGTATGCTCCGCCAAATAACTAATAGGAGTTGAGGGGTTTGCAATAGCTATTCCAAAAGAAATTGTAAGTTCTTTACTCACTACGAACTTTGAAAACTCATCATGGATAAATCTCGCTAATTCTAATATAACATCCCAACTTCCAACTAAAAATAAATCATCACCACCAGCAAAAACGGTATATGTATCAGAAAAATTTTCTTTCATTTTACTAGGAATATAAATAGAAAAAAAGTTATCTAGTGTTTTAGAGAACAAATCAAAATTCTCAAAACTATCTGTAATATCACTGTTTTTTATAAATTTACCCATTCCATCAACATCGGCTTTGAGTATTCCTAAAGCTTGAACACCTGTATCTAAATCTTTACAACTATTTTTTGCAAGATGCTCAAAATCAATTGGGTCATCATGTTCCCCTTTTAAAATATAGGATTTAATTTTAGCGTTAAGCATTATTTTTGTATCAAAATTTTCTAAATCTATAAGTAAATCTTTTTTACTCCAAACATACTCTTTATTTGAAACTAAATCTTTTCCTAACTTTACAAACATGCTACAAATATCACATTTTTCATCATGCTCAATTTTTCTAATATTACAAATTTTACAAAGTGTTTGATTTGCAATATTATTATTGTAACTTAAAATTGCATTTTGATTTTTGAGGTTTAGTTTTTTAAATTTTTTCTCTTCTACAATATTTGCAATTTTTTCTCTTAATTGCTTATATTTTGTTTTTTCTAAAAAATCCTCTTTTTTACAAGGTGTATAACAAATACTAACTCCACTCAGTCCGTAAAATTTTTTTATAAAATAATCATTTACAAGCTCTTGAACTTTTTCAACTACATTACTTTCCATATTTGGAGAAAGTATCTCAAACTTTCCAGCGTTGGTTGTCAAAATATATTTTTCATCAATATTTAATTTTTGACAAATATATTGAGCCAAAGCAACAGTAAAAAGCTGAATAAATGCAGATTTTGCTCTTATTACTTTACTCGCATTTTTAGTATTTAATCGTTCAAATATAAACTTTTGAATACCGTAAAAATCTCCACTAATTAAAAGCATTTCACTCTTTAAAAGAGGTTCTATTTGAATATCTTTTTCTTTTAAATGTGCAAACTCTTTCGTAAAATATTTTTCAAATTTACTCACTTCATCTCCTCTATCTCAATTTTTCCCAGTCCAAAAACTGTGCTTTTGCCACATGCCAAAATTTCACCAAGTTTGAGTATGTGGTAACTTTGTTCATCAATGTTGTTTATTTG
>CAMCYC010000121.1 GCA_945883795.1 Sulfurimonas crateris
TTAAAGAATAATTATTAGTCATAGTTGAGCTTATTTTTGAGCTTATCCAATCTTTCTAGCACTCAAAAAGAGATAATCTTTACCAGTTATCACCACTCTATATTTTTTTTGTTGGAGATATTTTTTGCAAAAATAAATATCTTTTAAAACTAAACTCATCTCTGAAAAAGAGTAGTTTGGAGCTTTGGCTCCGTATATCATCTCTTTATCAATCCATCTGCAATTTGGAAAACCAAGTATGATTGCACCACCTTTTTCTAAATAGTTTTGGTACAAAGACATGAATAACTCATTAAAATTAAGATTGGAGCTTTGGAGTGTGCCTATAGAGATGATGAGGTCAAATTTGCCTAAAGAGAGTTCTTGGAGATTGTTTATATCATGACAAATAAATGAAACATTCTCATGTGAAAAATTTTGTTGCGCATGTGCTATTGCAGAGTGTGAATAATCAATGCCAGTAAACTGTTTTGCTTTGAATTCATCAGAGGAGAGTAAATCTTGTATGACTTTGAATTCATCACCTTTATTAATTCCCAAGTTTAATATATTAGTTCTACTTTGTATATTTATAAAATCCAATGCTTTTTGATAATGGTATAAAAAGCTAAATTGAGCTGTTTTATCTATTTGAAAAAATTCACTTGCAACTCCATATTTTTCACTACCTCTTTGTTCTTTATGAAATGAACTTTCAGTGTTGAGTTTATAGAATGTGAGTAAAACAGTTTTATTTTCTTTTTGGATAGGAGTGAGCATTTTCATAAAAAAGAGTTGTGCAATATCAATCCAAGCTTTGTAGCCTATATTCTCTACATCAGATTCCAAAAGTTTGATTGTTATCGTATCTTCTGCTTCTATCTGAAGGTTTTCAAACCATGATAAAATTTGTGAGGCTGTTTTATCTTTTAAATCAATTGGCTCACTTACTTCCATGTCCACCATTTCTAGCGTGAGGCACTAAAACTAAAATTAGCTTCACCTGAAGGAAAATTTTCTTTATCAATTGTACCAATAACTGCTGTTTGAATGTTTGCAATAAAATTTTTCATATAGTTCCTTTTTAGCAATTTTCTTGTAAATTTTTTTTGGACAAATTTGTTATTTTAATATAAGAAACCTAAGGTATCATTATGCCCATAAACGACCTCCCTGGTGTGTTGGTCGTTTACTCCTTTTTTGTTGCAGCTCTTACAAATCCAATAACCCCAACTAAAAATACAATCACTAAAAATACAATTTCAAATATATCTATACTACTCATGACACTTCCTTTTGTGTTTGCTCTTTTAATTGTCCACATGCCGCACTAATATCTATCCCTTTAGAATCTCGTATTGTACATAAGAGACCATGATTGATAAGATATTCTTGAAAAGCTACCATGGAGTCTTTGCTAGGTCGTTCATAAGTTGTACCAGCATAAGGGTTAAAATAAATAAGATTTACTTTTGCCTTAATGTCTGTGAGAAGTTTTACAAGTTTTTTGGCAGAGGCAATATCGTCATTTTTATTTTTAATGACTAAATATTCAAACATCACTCTTTTTCTTGTATCAATCGGAAATCGTTTGACTGCTTCTATAATAGAAGCGATATTGTGTGCTTTATTCATGGGAATAAGTTCAGTTCTAAGTGCATCATCAACGGCATGAAGTGAAATTGCAATATGCACACCCAAATCCATTTCGCCGAGTTTATCAATTTTATTACTCAAACCACTTGTAGAGACTGTTTGGCGTTTAGCAGAGATTGCTAAACCTTCATCTTCTTTAAAAATTTCAATCGCTTTTGCAAGATTATTTAAATTATCAAGTGGTTCACCCATCCCCATGTAAACGATATTTATCATGCGGTTGTGTTTATGGTCGTTATCTCTTTTAAGAGCTACAACTTGAGCGACAATCTCTCCCGCACTCAAATCCCTTGTAAACCCACCTTTTGCAGTCAAACAAAAAGAACATCCTACTTTGCATCCAACTTGAGTTGAGACACAAATGGTATATTTTGCTTCATGAACGAGATTGCCATCACAATCAATCTCCTCATTTTTCATCTTTAACCAAACACTTTCTATAGTTTTTCCATCTTGAAGTTCAAAAAGATATTTAATTGTGCCATCAATTGATTCCTCTTTTTTAACAATTTTCATAGGATTGACAATATATTTTTCTGCGAGTTCTTCTTTGAGTGCTTTTGGGATATTTTTCATCTCATCATAATCATTTGCATAATTGTGATACAACCAGCCAAAAATTTGTTTGACTCTAAAAGTTGGTTTGATTAATGTGAATAACTCTTTTTGTGTAAAATCTAAGAGAGAGGGTTTATTCATTTTTGGGTGAGTTCCTTAATTCTTTTTTTGACATGCACACTCAAAAGCTCTTTTGCTTTTTCATGATTTTTTACAAAATCTTCATGAGCATTTTTATTGGTATAGTTTGTAATACAAAACACACCACCAGCAGGAATATTAAACTCTTGAGCAATTTTTAAAACTGCAAAAAACTCCATGTTTTCTATCTCTACACCTAATTTTAAAAACTTTTGTGTGAGTTGTTCTGCTGTTGAAATATAGTTTGATGAGTTTACAATCGGCTCTTTTTTGTTGGTTGTATTTGTAGAGATTACATTATCCAAAGGTGTATAAGCATCATTTGTTAAAAAAGCAAGTTCTATATTTGAAGCCGTTTTTGATTCTACAATATCAAAAATATTATAATTGCCATAACTTCCAGCAGAACCAATAAAAAGCAAAAATTCAGGTTTATCAAATAAACAAAGTCTTGTAAGATTCATGCTCACTTCAATCATGCCAACTCCAACGGGTTGTGCAAAATCAAAGTTTTCACTATTTCCAGCACAAATTATCATTAAAGTCTTACCGCAATATTATTATCATGAAGATAATGTTTTAAATCCATAATATCAATCTCTTTATAATGAAAGATACTCGCAGCAAGTGCAGCATCTGCACCATGTTCAAATGCTTCTTTTATATGTTGCATAGTTCCAGCACCTCCACTTGCAATAACAGGCACATTCACCGCTTTAGAAATTTGCTCTGTAATAGTAAGTTCAAATCCTGCTTTTGTTCCATCTGTATCCATGGAGGTCAAAAGTATCTCTCCACTTCCACGACTCACAACCTCTTTTGCCCATTCCACTGCATTAAGTCCTGTATCGACTCTGCCACCATTTAAAAATACATGGTATTTATTTCCAACTTTTTTCACATCTATTGCAGTGACAATACATTGAGAACCAAATCTTTTTGCACCCTCATCTATTAATTCTGGTCGTTTGATTGCAGCCGAATTGACACTTACTTTATCACATCCAACATTTAAGAGTTTGTAAATATCTTCGAGTTTTCTAATCCCACCGCCAACAGTAAGGGGAATAAAAATTTCTTTTGCTACTTGAGCGACAATATCTACAATCGTATCACGGTTATCACTTGAAGCTGTAATATCCAAAAATGTAAGCTCATCAGCACCCTCTTCATT
>CAMCYC010000122.1 GCA_945883795.1 Sulfurimonas crateris
AGATGCCAAAATCAATTGAACCTTTGGAGTAAAAGATGTTATTATTTGTAAAAGATGCAAAATACCTAGAAGATTATAAGATAGAAGTAGAATTTACTGATGGCAAAAAAGGTATAGCTGATCTTAAAGATGAGCTATATGGAACTATATTTGAGCCTTTGAAAGACAAACAATTTTTTTCAAGGTTTAAAGTAGATGAAGATTTGGAAACGGTTACTTGGGAAAATGGTGCTGATTTAGCACCAGAATTTTTATACTATCAAAGTTTTAAGAATGACAAAAGTATGCAAAAATTATTTAAGGAGTGGGGATACAGTTTGTGAAATTGATAATGAAGAATTCCAAATTGAAAATTGAGAATGGACAATTGAAAATGAATGAAAATATACTAGTTGATAAATCTTTTGCTTTTGCTATAAGAGTTGTAAAGCTTTACAAATATTTATGTGATGATAAAAAAGAGTATGTATTGTCAAAGCAATTATTGAGAAGTGGAACTTCAATTGGAGCGAATATCAATGAATCTCAAGAAGCACAGAGTAAAAATGATTTTATAGCCAAGTTATCTATATCACTAAAAGAAGCAAGAGAGAGTAAATATTGGATAGAATTACTAAAAGAAACTGACTACTTAACTCAAAAAGAAGCAGATAGAACTATAGGAGATTTAGTAGAGATATTGAAACTATTAACTACAATCATTAAATCAACAAAAAGCAATTTAAAGGAAAATAATGCAAAATAATTTTCAATTTTCAATTTTCAATTATCAATTACAAGAAAATTATCAATTCTCAATTACCAACTGAGTGGCATAAAGAGTTTTATGGAGACAAACATGAATGAATTAACAATTATCGACAATCAAACCATACAAAATAAAATCTATACTATAAGAGATGTTCAAGTGATGGTTGATAGAGATTTAGCTTTATTTTATGGTGTTGAGACAAGAGCTTTAAAACAAGCTGTTAAAAGAAATATTGAAAGATTTCCTGAAGATTTTATGTTTGAGTTGATAGATTCTGAGATAGATTATATGGTATCACAATCTGTGATACCATCAAAAAAACACCTAGGCGGGGCAAAACCTTTTGTTTTTACAGAACAAGGTGTATCGACCCTATCAAGTGTTTTGTCGAGTGATATAGCTATAAAAATACATATTGATATTATGAGAGCTTTTGTAAACATGCGAAAATTTATTTCTCAAAACGCTTCACTTTTTACAAGAATAGAATCCATAGAAAAACGACAAATATCTTACGAGATAAAAACTGATACAAAAATAGAATCAGTTTTAAATGCACTAGAAAATAAAAATAAAAAACCAATCCAAGGCATCTTCTACAACGGTCAGATATATGACGCCTACGCTTTTGTAAATGACTTGCTAAAAAGTGCTAAAAGTGAAGTGACTCTATGTGACAACTATATAGATGATACTGTTTTTACGCTATGTAGTAAATACCAAAACATAAACTTTACTATCTATACCAACACCATAAACAAACAACTCAAACTTGATTATGACAAGTATCAAAAACAGTATAAAAATGTAGCAATAAAAGAGACTAAAGATTTTCACGATAGATTTTTGATCCTAGATAGCAGTCAAATATACCACATAGGGGCAAGTTTAAAAGACTTAGGCAACAAAGTCTTTGCTTTTAACAAAATGGATATAAGCTCTTTTGAACTTTTAGGGAAACTAAGATGAAAATCAATCAATAAGTATTATTTAAGAAACATTTAGTTAAAATTCAAAAAATGAAATTAAAGGAAAAGTTTGCTTTCAGATGAGTTAACCCTATCAATCTTGCGAAAATCAGAGTCTATAGAGTCTCAACCATCACTAGCTCGCCAGTTAGGATATAGTGTAGGAAAGATAAACTTCATCCTAAAAGCACTAGTAGATAAAGGACTTATCAAGATAGAAAACTTCTCAAGCTCCAAACAAAAGAAAAACTACAAATACCTCCTCACAGAAGATGGTATAAAAGAGAAGATAAAACTCACAGAAAAGTTTGTAGCTAGAAAAAAAGCAGAATATGATGAACTATATCAAGAGCTAGAAGAGTATAGACAAAGTGAGATAGTAAAATGATAAACATAGAAGAACTAAAGCCACTCATAGTAGAGAGACTCAAACCTCTCAATCCAGATAAAATCATCCTTTTTGGAAGCTATGCTTATGGTACTCCAAATGAAGATAGCGATATAGATTTGTTTTTGCTCAAAGATAACCTTGATATAGAAAATATGAGAAGTTATAAATTAGAGTTACAAAAAAAGCTTTTTGATATTCAAAAAAAATATTTATTAGGAATCGATATATTTGTCGATAGCACAAAAAGGATGGAAGATAGAATAAATACTGTCAAAGATCAATTTTATGATGAGATATTGACAAAAGGTATAAAAATCTATGGCTAATAAAACTTATGCAAAAGAATGGTTGATGTTTTCCAAAAAAAATTTAGACACCGCAAAACTACTCTATGAAGTAAATCACTATGAAGATATTATAGGTATTGAACTGCAACAATCTTTGGAAAAATTACTGAAGAGTATTTTCGCAAATGAAAATATAAAAATACCAAAAGACCATGACTTGGTGAAATTGTACTATTCATAAAAGTAAATCTCTCACCCCAATTTTATAAAAAAGATAAAGAAATAGCATGATAAACATCGAAGAACTAAAACCACTCATAGTAGAGCGACTCAAACCGCTCAACCCAGATAAGATTATCCTCTTCGGTAGCTATGCTTATGGCACACCAACTGAAGATAGCGATATTGATTTGTATGTGGTTACAAATGATGACTTTATTCCTCAAAATTGGGAAGAGAAAAGCAAAATCACAAGAAAGTTTTCTAAACAATTAAGAGATATTTGTGAAGAATATCCGACAGACCTTATCACACATACAAAAGCTATGCATAAGAAATTTGTAGAGATGGATAGTATGTTTAGTAGAAAGATACTAAAAGAAGGGATTCGACTTTTATGAGACCATTTACTAAAGAGTGGCTTAAAGCTGCAACAGATGATATTATGATTATAGAGCAAATCATTAGGATTGAACATCTTACACATATGGTTGCATTTCATTCACAACAAGCAGTTGAAAAAACTCTCAAAGCTTTAATAGAAGAATATGAAATAGATATACCAAAAATACACAAACTGATAAAATTAAATAAAATTCTAAAAGAGAAAATAAATATACAAGAGAGTCACTTGCAAATTAGCAAATATAACCACAATTTATGTAGAATTGAATTTTAAAAAGCCTTTTCAAACCCTATAAACAGTATAATTCTCTATCAAGAACAAAATAAAATTCACAAAATAGAAAAGGCTTTTTATGGAAAACAT
>CAMCYC010000123.1 GCA_945883795.1 Sulfurimonas crateris
CTTATTCAAGGTGTAGCAAGTAAATATTGCAAAATAATTCAAAAAGGAGATGGTTATGATTACCAAACAAAGAAAACAGCCTAAGCACCAATTCCTCCTCGTCCAAATCAAAGATTATGGGCGAGGTATCCTTGGTGGTGTGCGATGAAAACCATTAATTACTCAAGCGTTACATTAAACGACCTAGAGACAATTTTTGATATAGAAAATATAAACGATAAAACACGCTTTCATGATTGGTTTTTACAAGAGTATATATTTTCTACTGATGAAGAGCATTTTTTAGAAAAATTAATTGTGAAACATTTTCAACATATAAATAGCTACACAGAATTGGAACTCATTAGTAAATTTATAGCACCAATTCTAAACATGGTTGATTTTGATATGCAAGATAAAGCGATTCGAGATTTTTATGAGGTTCAATTAAAATTTCAATATCATGAAGAGATACTATTTAATGGAAGATGCGATTTTGTTGTTGCAAAAGGGTATGATAGTCCAATAAATCCCTATTTTTTTATACAAGAATTTAAACAAACTTCCTCATCATTTCCAGAGTATCAACTTTTAACCGAGTTGATTATGGCAACACTTATAAATCAAACAAACTCTCTAAAAGGTGCTTATATTGTAGGCTCTTTATGGAGTTTTGTTATAGTTGAAAAAATTAAAGATAACTATTACAAATATTTTGTATCAAAAAAATATGATGGGATGGATATTGATGATTTAAAACAAATTTATAAAAATTTACAAATTGTAAAACGGGAAATTTATGAGAGCCATTAGTTTTATACTAAGCGGAAAAACTGCTTGTTTTAGAAAACCAGATGTAAATGTTTATACTTATTTTACTTATAACAATATTCATAAACCTGCATTACTCGGAATTTTAGGTGCTATTATTGGGCTTGGTGGACACACACAACTCTATAATCAAAATAAGGGGAAAAAAGAAAATCACCTTGAATATAATCATGCATTTCCTGATTTTTATGAAAATCTCCAACACCTTAAAATTGCAATTACACCACTTGCACCGCATGGATATTTTGCAAAAAAAATTCAAGTTTTTAACAATAGTGTAGGATATGCAAGTTTTGAAATGGGTGGCAATTTAATAGTTCGTGAGCAATGGCTAGAAAATCCATCATGGCAAATTATGATACTTGATGATGAAAGTAGCGAGTATAAAAAAATAGTAGAGTATTTAGAAAATAAAAGAGCAGTTTTTATCCCTTATTTAGGTAAAAATGACCACTTTGCAAATATTTATGAGGTTGCAAACATAGAATTACATGAACCAAAAAATACCTATATAGATTCTCTCTTTATCAAAAATTTTCAAAAACTTGATGGTTTTGCAAAAGAGGATGAAACACCTTTTTTATTTCAAGAGATTTCTCCCATGAGATTTGAAAAAAAATACCATTTTTACGAATACGAAGCTTTGGTTTTTACTAATTATGAGTTAGAAAATTTACCAAATAATGTGTTTGAACATGCAGGTAAAAATTATGCTTTTATCTGATTTTGGCATAACCAAAGAATATTTAGCACATACGCCAGATGAAACATTAATCGCTCATTCAAATCTTACACTTGCCTATTTTCATAAAATTGCAAGTGTAAAAAATCTTTTGCCACTTCTTGAGAATCTTCTCAAAAAAATAGATTCTCAAAATTTTGAACTTTTACATGAGATGTTTATCAATACAATTTATTTGCATGATATTGGAAAAACAAATCCCTATTTTCAAGCCAAAAAGATGCAAAATAGCTATTTTTCGGAGTTTAAAGAGAGTAGCGATAGTAGCGACCACTCTTTTTTATCTTCACAAAAATTTATTGATTACTACAAAAAAAAGATAGATATTCTCAATGACAGAAAAACAAAAGAAAAATTTCGTTTTTTGTTATATTCTTTTTCATATCATCAAGCCAAGCATCATGGGAGTTTAGGAGAGTTTGAAGAGTATCGTAAAAAAGATGATTTTTCAAAAAATTATTGGGCATATTTACAACGATTTGAGATACCAGAATTTGAATTCTACATCCTCAATAAACTCCTTTTTTCACTTGTTGTATCATCAGATTATTATGCAACTTCAGAGTACATGGCAGGACTTAAAACAGATAATTTTGGTCTTTTTTCTTCTGATGAAAAAACAAAACTAAGAGAGACATTTAACTCTTTTAAAAACGCTTTTCCTCAAGCAACAGGTATCAACAAACTTCGAGAAGAGATTTTTGAAGAGGCACAAAATAATCTTTTAAACAATCTGAGTAAAAACATATTTTATCTTGAAGCTCCAACGGGGAGTGGCAAAACTATTACTTCTATAAATTTGGCTTTAGAGTTACTTCAAAGTGATACAAATTTAAACAAACTTTTTTATGTTTTTCCATTCAATACCTTAGTTGAACAAACAAAAAATGTCTTTGATACTATATTTGGAGACTCTTTACCCATTCAAGTTATTAATTCTATAACACCTTTGGATGTGCAAAATCAAGAGGATGAAGAAACAAAATATACAAACGCCTATATTAACCGCTTATTTTTTCACTCCTCTGCAATTATCACCACGCATGTGGCATTATTTAACATTCTTTTTGGAACTTCAAAAGAGGATAATTTTCCACTTTGGCAACTGGCAAACAGTGTCATAATTTTAGATGAAATTCAAAGTTATAATAATCATCTTTGGTGGTATATGGTGGAGTTTTTTGATAAATATGCCTCACTTTTAAATATCAAAATTATTATCATGTCGGCTACTTTGCCAAAGCTTGATTTTTTTCTTACCTCTTGCGATAATTTTGTAGATTTGATAAGCAAAGAAAAAAGGGATTATTTTTTTCAAAATAAACTTTTTAAAGAGAGAGTTTTGGTTGATTTTTCTTATGTAGATGAAAAAATGGATTTTGATACTTTGGTAGATATTTTAGATAGTAAAATAGATGAACATCAAAAATTTCTTTTTGAGTTTATTAAAAAACAAAGTGCAAGAGAGTTTTATAATATTGTCAAAGAAAAATATGAAAATGTTTATGAACTAAGCGGTGATGACAACAAAGCTTATAGACAATTTGTCATTAACAAAAGCAAAGAAAATAATTTCATCATCATTATTGCTACTCAAGTTATAGAAGCTGGAGTAGATATTGATATGGATGTTGGTTTTAAAGATATTTCTACACTTGATAGTGAAGAGCAATTTATGGGACGGATAAACAGAAGCTGTAAAAAAAGTGGCTCAAAAGTTTACTTTTTTGACATGGATGAAGTTCGTACAATTTACAAAAATGATAACCGTTTGGGATTTGATGTAAAAGAAAATAAATACAAAGAGATTCTTAAAAATAAA
>CAMCYC010000124.1 GCA_945883795.1 Sulfurimonas crateris
CAGATGTTTTTTATTCTTTCTTCTATTTTGTATTTTTTATACATGGTGACATATAAAAAACTTCAATTCAAAGATTATGCAATTCTAGGACTTATCATGGGGTTTAATTTAAGTGTTAAACTCAATGGTTTGATTATCATTTTACTCTTTAGTTATCTTTTATTTGAAGAATACAAAAGTTCGCTTATTCAAGGCGTATTAAAAATCTTTACAGGTTTGGCTCTTATGTCTGTTGTATTTGTGAGTTTTATGTATATTCATACAGTATTGGGGCAAAATATGCCAACACACACAAGTTACAGTGCCTCACAAGAGTATAAAGATATTATAAAAAATGGGGAAGTTTCCTCTTTGAGTAGTTTTCCTATCATGCTCAAAGATAATCTTACTTACATGGCAAACTATGGCAAAGGAGTTCCTAGATTTAATGCATGTAAAGAGGGAGAAAATGGAAGTTTGGCATATACATGGCCTTTTGGAAATAAAACAATCAATTACAGATGGGAAAAAAATAACAATGAAGTAAAATATCTCTACCTTATGCCAAACCCAATTATTTGGTTTTTAGGTGTTGCAGGAGTATTATTTTCTTTAGTTTTAATTGGTTCAAGATATATCTATGGCATTACAATAAAAAATCAAGAAACTTTCTATCTCATCACACTCTTTAGTGGCATGTATCTCTCTTACATGTTTATCATGGTACAAATCGAAAGGGTGATGTATTTGTATCATTATTTTATCCCTTTGCTTTTTTCTTTTATTTTAATTGCACTTGTTTTTAAATATATTTTTGAGGAGTACATGCAAGATAAATTTGTCATGCTCTCACTTGGGCTAATAACGATAGCAATATTTTTAACTTATAACCATTTTGCACCACTTTCTTATTATGGCGCACTTGATTATCAACATTTTTTACAAAGGATTTGGTTTGATTTTTGGCAACTTAAAGCAATTAGATAAGCGAGACTTTTTTTTTATTTTTGCTCTTTTTATATTCTCTTTTGTAGTGTATAAAACAATTATTGCTCCATATAGTCATAATCATGGAGTAATAAAACTCACTGTAATTCAAAATAATGTTGGGATTGCAAATATTGACCAACCGCGAAATATTCAAAACCAAAATAGTTTTTATGTAAATATACTTGACTTTACTCAAAGTAACTCAAGTTTATCGCATTCACAATTAGGAAATATTGGATATTCTCAAAACTTTTTTATAGACTTTGAAACAAAATTAGTTCTAAGCGAAGATAAAAATATCTCTTTTACAATATCAAGTGATGATGGTTTTAATCTTTTGCTAAATAATACAAATGTACTTTCTTATAAAACACATAGACCACTCATGAGTAATACAATATCAGTTGTTTTAAACAAAGGGGTTCATAATTTAAAATTAAACTATTATCAAGGTGGCGGTCAGCTTGGAATTAAAGCCGAATATAAAATAGATAATCAAACTTATTTTATAGGGAAAGATTCTGAATTTGTTCAATTTATGCAATGAAACAATTTAATAAATTCTTTATTTTAGGGGTATTTTCTACTCTTATAGATTTTATAATTTATACTTTGTTTATTGTTTTTGGATTACACTACTTTTTTGCTATTGTAGTTGGTTATGGAAGTGGCTTTGTTTTTAATTTTTTTATTGGACGAAAATATATTTTTTTAGATGGAACAAAAGTTAAAAATTTTAAGCATGAATTCTTGCGAGTGTTGCTTATTAATCTTTTTGCTGTTGCTTTAAATATTTTAATTGTTTATGTGTTATTCTCTCAATTTAACTTATTAGATGAATTTGGTGCGAGAATTGTCGCTATATTTTTTGTATTTTTTTGGAACTTTTTTGCTAGAAAAATATTTGTATATCATTAAAAAATCGTATTATAAATGGAGAAAAAATGAAAGTATCAGTGGCAATACCATGTTACAATGAAGAGGAAGTTCTTGCTTTCACAGTCGAGACAATTTCAAATTATTTAGAATTACTTAAATTAAAGAAACTTTTTGAAAATTTTGAAATTGTTTTGGTTGATGATGGAAGTAGTGATAAAACTTGGCAACTTATAGAGTCTTTTTGCAATCAATCACCTTTGATAAAAGGTATAAAATTATCAAAAAACATGGGACATCAAAACGCTCTACTTTCTGGATTATTTAATGCTAATGGTGATGTTGTTGTAAGTATTGATGCAGATTTACAAGATGATATTACTGTCATTGAGAAAATGATATTAGAATATAATCAAGGTTCTCATATTGTCTATGGAGTGC
Organism: Sulfurimonas crateris; assembly: GCA_945883795.1. Classification (GTDB taxonomy): domain Bacteria; phylum Campylobacterota; class Campylobacteria; order Campylobacterales; family Sulfurimonadaceae; genus Sulfurimonas; species Sulfurimonas crateris_A. The sequence goes on from CAMCYC010000124.1 coordinate 2,287, forward strand.
GAGCAAAAAGAGAAAGTGATACTTTTTTTAAACGAGTAAGTGCAGAAGGTTTTTATAGACTTATGTCTATGATGGGCGTAAATATAATCTTTAATCATGCTGATTATCGTTTAATGAGTAAACAGGCTATAGAGCATCTAAAAGAGTTTCAAGAAGTAAACCTTTTTTTACGGGGAATTGTTCCATTAATTGGTTATAAAAGCTCTAAAGTTTATTATGAAAGAAGTGAAAGATTTGCAGGTGAATCTAAATATCCTTTAAAGAAAATGTTAAGTTTTGCATGGAATGGGATAACTTCTTTTTCTGTCGTACCTCTTAGAATCGTATCAATTTTAGGTATTTTCATTTTTGGATTTTCATTTTTGATGACTTTATGGGTTTTAAGCATTAAATTATTTACTAATACTGCAATTCCAGGCTGGGCTTCTACAGTGCTTCCAATCTATTTTATTGGTGGCATTCAATTACTTTCTTTAGGAATTATCGGGGAATATGTTGGTAAAATTTATAGTGAAACTAAACAAAGACCTAGATATTTTATAGAAAAAATATACACACAAACAAAGGAAAAAAAATCATGAGATATTCAACAATATTTTTTTTGTTTCTCACAGCTTTACATGCTGAAGAATTCAATTATGGAGTTTTCAACAAACATGCTTTTACTATGCCAGAGGGTAATTTTGCAATAAAAAGTAGTTACCTCAAGGTTAATGATACGCTTGATGTATTTAATATAAAAGAGAGCGAACTTGGTTCATTAAGTCGATTTGGTTCAATAGGTGATATGGATGGATATAC
>CAMCYC010000125.1 GCA_945883795.1 Sulfurimonas crateris
TACAAACATAGGCGGGATTATACTATTTTTAGAAAATGAAGTCAATATATTTATTTTTTACTAGGCACTACATTTTTTACTTAATTATTTAACTGGCTATTTTTGGGCTTTAGATTGGTTTGGTGTGGTGCTTTGGGATGAAGTCAGGAAATTTGGGTGAATAATGAGAAGTTACCAATACTTTTGGAGTCCATCTTATTGCTTATTGACTTTTGGCGGAGCTACAATTGAGATTATTAAAAATTACATAGCAACTCAAGATAAGCCTACGACTTAATAATCCTTGACCTCTCCTAAATCGGAGATTATAGAAGAGGTCAAGGATTATGTTTGTTCAAATTAGCGATAAGCTCTTTTGCTAATGTTACATTTTTACTTGAACCTTCGATGGCTTGTTTTGTATCTTCTACTAATTTATTCATATCTTTATGAATAGTCTCTGAACTTTTGAGCTGTGTATCAATAGACTTCAAGGCAACGGAGACCTCTTTTTTATTTTCTGTTGCATTCAATCCAAGATTATTGAGTATCCTGACAGTTTCTTCTGCTAATGAAACACTATTTTGTATCCCATCTAACATCCCTTCTTGACGCTCTAACACATCATTTGAAATTCCCATGATAAGACGCATCTCCAACTGCACTTGGTCTGCTGCTTTATTTGTACTGTCCGCTAATTTTCTAACTTCAGTTGCAACTACTGCAAAACCTCGTCCATGTTCACCAGCACGAGCTGCTTCAATAGCTGCATTTAGGGCTAATAGATTTGTTTGGTCGGCAATATCTTTTATAGATTCAACTAAATTACTAATACCATTTATTTTTCCATAGAGTTCTGATACTTGTGCTTGAAATTCATTGGTGAGCTGATGGTTTTGTTGTAAAGTATTGGAGAGACGATTGATATGTTCACCACTTTGTGCTGTTGAGCTGAGTGTTTTATCTGCAATTTCGTAAGATTTTTGTGTTATATCTTTAATTTCTATAGATTGTGATATAAAACCATCCACCATACTTCGTGTGTTTTCAATGCTTCCTAAACGATTTTTAGAGGAATCATTTACCTTTTGAGCATTGTTGTAAATAGCGTTTGCAATATCAAGCGAATTTTGCTCAAGTATTTTCTCAAGTAATTTCGCTTTTCTTTCAAACTCTATAATCACTTCCTTTTTAACTATCTGCTCATTTTCTTTAAGTCTAATTCCAAATAACATGGTTGCTCCTTATTTTAGTTTCCATTGCGTTTTAATCCCACATGCAGGACATTCCGCTATGAGTTCGTCTTTTTTAACATGAATTTCATATCCGCATTTTTTACATTTTAAATCTGCTTCAACAACAGCTTTCGTTCCGATTTGAAACTCTACTTTCATAGCCGTTGCCGTATATGTCGTTACGCCATAAGGGACTAAATAAGTAAGTCCTAGCTTGATAAAACTTAAGTTAGCAAACTCTAAAGCAACTAGTGATTCCCCTTGGTTTATCAGGTTTAGAGTTGTTCCGACTATAAGTGAAACCTTCAAAGCCCTGTTTATTACGCTTGGCGATACTATAATCTCGCAATATATTTTAAAATGTTCCATTTTAATCATTATACTTATCTCTTATTTCCACAAAAATATCCAAATTCTCCATAAAAAGTGTTACTAATTTTGGGTCAAAATGTTTACCACTTTCTTGATTGAAAAGTTCCAAAATATCATCAAGCAACCAAGCTTTTTTATAAACTCGCTCACTTCCGAGTGCATCAAACACATCTGCAATAGCCGTGATACGACCATAGATATGGATATTTTCACCTGAAATGCCTCGTGGATAACCTGAACCGTCCCATTTTTCATGGTGTTCATGGGCTACAGTTGCAGCAGCTTTTAGTATGGGTTTATTTGAGCTTTTAAGCATGCCGTAACCCAGCATTGCGTGTGTTTGCATGATAACCCATTCTTGTAAATCTAGTTTTCGTGGAGCATTTAAAATAGCATTAGGAATACCGACTTTACCAATGTCATGCATAGGACTAGCCATTTGCAAAAGTTCAGCTTCTTTATGTGAGAGTCCGTACAAAAGAGCTAATTCTTTGGAGTAAAGAGCGACCCGTTTTACATGATTTCCAGTTTCTTTGGAACGAGTTTCACCTATTTCACCCATGGCATAAATAACTTCTCTTTGTGTTTCTTCAATGGCATCGTTAAGCTCAATTACTTCGGTAACATCAGTAAAATATGCCAATAAAAAACCTTCTCTTTTTATACCTTGAAGTTCTATTTGGTAAAATTTGCCACTATACTCAAAAATTGAAGTTTTCGCTTGAGATTGTTCTATAATTTTTTCATACTCTTGAACTTCAATATCCATCACAGAACGAACATTTGCCAATGCCATTTCACTTGCATTATTTTGAAAAAGTATCGCACCTTTATTGTCAAAAATAAATACTGGAGATTTTCTATATTTTGGAAGAAGAGAAAGATAATAGTTTTTAATGCTAAATTTTTCATTTATTTTAAAAAAATAATAAATAAAGCAGAATTTTGTGATTGCTGTGTAATAGAGTAAGACGCTCATAAAAGCAATGAATATAGAACCTTTTAATACAGCATATAATAAAATAATTGTAGCAATAATTATACGAATGTAAGATTCATTTTTTTTCATATTATAACTGTGTTTTTCAAACATAAATATCTCCCATTTTTTTGTATAAATAAAGTATATCGCAAACAAAGTAGATTTGTATCTGATATATATAACTTCTCATTATTTACTACTTTTTGAATATTTAAAAAAATAAATAATGAGAAGGTATATTGTGTAGTGCGGATAAACCGCAGAAAAGCCAAAAAAATAGGTTTTAAAATTTTATGAGATGAATGTGAATTATAAATAAAAATGATTTAAAAAAAAGTAAAGTGATTTTGACGAACTAGGCAGCGACCTACATTTCCAACCCTGCAAGAGTCAGTATTATGAGCGATGAGGGGCTTAGCTTCTGGGTTCGGAATGGAGCCAGGCGTTTCCCCCTCTCTATAGCCACCTAGACAATCAAACCTAAA
>CAMCYC010000126.1 GCA_945883795.1 Sulfurimonas crateris
TGTTTTTGTGCCGATAAAGAGATTTATGAAAGAATAAAAGACACCATTTCAAATGGTATTTCCTCTATATCTGATGTAGAGTTTACAGAGACCAATGAACTTGGAAAAGTAAAAAAAGTTGACCCGCTAGGAGTTACGGATTTACGCATCCGTGGCATGTGGCATATAGAAAACCCTACTAAAATTTTCAGCTATCTTTATCAATACGACAATACAAAATCTTTTCAGCTTATTTGTCTCATGAAAAAAGAAAAGTATGAATCATTACCGCTTGAAGACAGAGAAGCAATAGAAAATTTTGAGAATGAAAATGTGAGTGTTGTGGATGTTAGGGTTAAAAATCCAAATAACCCTGTTCAGTTGATGGATGGGAAGTTGTTGGTGTTTAAAATATAAGGAAAAAAAATGAGTATATCAACAAAGTTTGAAACATTTAATAAAAATATTAAAATTAGCCAAGACAATCAGAATAAAATTTCTAGTAGATATAAACAAATTACGAAAAGATTAAATTTAGACTTTTGGAGAACTGATTCTGAAACTTCTCATAGTCTTTATGTTGGTTCGTATGGTAGAGATACTGACATTCATGTAAGTGATGTAGATATGCTGTTTCAATTGCCTTATGAAGTCTATGAAAAATATAATAATTATAATGGAAATGGACAATCAGCACTTCTACAAGCTGTTAAAACATCAATACAAAAAACATATTCAACTTCCTATATTAAGGGAGATGGACAAGTTATTGGCATAAATTTTAATGATGGTATTTGTTTTGAAATAGTTCCTTGTTTTATTAATGAAAATGCTAGTTTTACTTATCCAGATACAAATAATGGTGGAAGCTGGAAAACTACAAACCCTAAACCTGAAATAAAAGAAATTGGCGATAAAAATCAAGAATGGAATAAAAATCTTAAACGACTTTGCAGAATGGCTAGAGTTTGGAAAGATAATTGGAATGTGCCAATAGGTGGATTGCTTATAGATACATTAGTTTACAATTTTTTAAAAGATTGGGAATATAAGGATAAATCTTATACATATTATGACTGGATGGTAAGAGATTTTTTTGAATATGTCAAAAATCAAAACGAAACTCAAAATTATTGGTATGCAGTTGGAAGTAATACTCGCATATATAATGATGGTGATTTTAGATATAAGGCAAAAAGATGCTATAACATTGCAATTGAAGCTATTCAATACGAAGATGAAAAAAAAGAATATTCCGCAAACCAAAAATGGAAAGAAATATTTGGCAATATATTTACAAAATAAAGGTACAAAATGGATATAAATAATTTTGAAATCATTAAACAATCTTTAGGGAATGTCATTTACTCACAAAAAACTCAAGAAATGGCTACTGTTAGAAAAAAAAGTTATACAAATCTAATTAAATGGTTTAATATTATTTTAGTTGGAATGGTTTTACTGGTATTATGTATTGGTCTATTCAATCCAAATGAACAGATTTACAACAAAATTGGTGCTGTTCTTACAGTAATTGAAACACTGTTTTTAATCTTTCAGTTAAATTTTAATCCTGAAAAAGAGTCACTTGAACATAAAAATACAGCTAATAAATTGTGGCTAATGAGAGAAAAACATTTAAATCTATTAACTGATATTAAAAATGAAATTTTTGATTTTGCAACTAATGGTCAAAAAAGAGATTTACTTACTAGAGAATTAGATGAAATTTATCGAAATGCTCCACAAACAAGTCGAAAAGATTATGAAAAAGCAACAAAAGCTTTAAATACAGATGAAAGACCTAGAGCTGATGACAGCGAAATGGAAACCTTTCTTCCTGAAAATATGAGACAGCTATGAAAGATATGAACATCCTATCTCTTTTTAGTGGTGCTGGCGGCTTAGACCTAGGTTTTGAAAAAGCGGGATTTAAAACCATTTGGGCAAATGAGTACGACAAAGAAATTTGGGAAACTTTTGAGAAAAACTTTCCCAATACAAAATTAGATAGAAGAAGTATAGTCAATATTCCATCCGATGAAATTCCTGAGGCTATTGGACTTATTGGCGGACCACCGTGTCAGAGTTGGAGTGAGGCTGGAAAGTCTCGTGGCATAGATGACCATCGTGGGCAGTTGTTTTTTGAATTTATAAGAGTTCTTAGAGATAAAAAACCACTTTTTTTCTTGGCTGAAAATGTTTCAGGTATGTTGGCAGGGCGACATGACGAGGCTTTAGAAAATATAAAAAACCACTTTATAGAGAGTGGATACAACCTCTCTTTTAAACTTTTAAATGCACATGATTATAATGTGCCACAAGATAGAAAACGAGTTTTTTTTATTGGCTTTAGAAAAGATTTGAATATCACATTTGAATTTCCTGAGGGGTTTGAGAACAAAAGATTTTTACAAGATGTTATTTTTGATTTGAAAGATAATGCACTTGCAGGAAAAAATAAAACATACACAAATGGAAGTGACTGCAAAGTAGAAAATCATGAATATATGACGGGCGACTTCTCATCAATGTACATGTCACGAAACAGAGTTAGAAACTGGGATGAACCCTCTTTTACAATTCAAGCTGGAGGAAGACATGCTCCCCTTCATCCACAAGCTCCAAAGATGGAATTTGTAGAGCAAAATAAAAGAATTTTTGTACCTGCAAAAGAGTACCTTTATAGAAGACTTAGCATAAGAGAGTGTGCAAGAATACAAACTTTCCCCGATACACATAAGTTTTACTATACTAACTTAACCGCAGGCTATAAAATGGTGGGCAATGCTGTTCCGCCAAATTTAGCATACTATTTGGCAAAAAAAATAGTGCAAGATATTAAAAATATTCTATAAATTATTTGTTTTGAGTGTAACCGAAATGCCTACACTAAAATAAATCAATAAATTTTAACAAGTATATTTGTCTAATAAAAATTAGAACTTATCATAAGGTTGTAGCCGTGAAAAATATTACTTTAACAACAAAAATACATAACAAGATAGACAAACAACAGGTGCTTTGGTGGAGTTGAACCCGT